>DATFLS010000092.1:0-9433 GCA_035267465.1 bacterium | reverse complement strand
TCGGACGACTATTCGGTATCAATTCGAAAAATGTACACCCGGAGTGTGCATTACAATTGCCTGCGGCTCAGCACTAATTAAACAAAAGACGCTCTCACTGGAAAAAAGGAGAACACCCTCCTGAATACATTCTTAATTATCACCTCTTGCATTGCACTGAATTACAATCCGGTGTACACCGGACACTCCGGGATCAACCCATAATGCCGGAGAACTATCTCTCAACCAGAGTACTTAATTCGTATATTCCGGCCATTATTTCGGATTCGAATAGTCCGGTAGAGTGCGCATATAACCAACCACCGTCCGTGTATCGATTGGGTTGTTCCCATACTTCTATCTGCGTATCAATCGTGATCAACGTCTCATTCTTAGAAATTTTCCACAGATAAATGGTAGCCTTGATGCGACCGATTGTCTCGAATTGATTCGGCCGACGCCCGGTTGTCGAAGCATACCGGGCGACCTGTGCTGCCTGTATCCGCATATATCCGGTATCAATGAAACCACCCTCCGCTTTGCGGATTTTTAGTTGAATTTGTCGGGATTCTAAATAGTTAGATAACTCATCCCACACAACCTGAAAAGGAGCATTGACAAGTGCAGAGTGTGTTTCGTTTTCCGGCAGAGTTTGGGGATGCTGTGTACAACTGGAAAGTAGTAATGCCGCGGTTGCCCCCAGAAAAATCAGTCTGAATAAGTTCATGATGCCCTCCACTATAACTTGATGAGTACTCGCGTGCAGCAGAAAAAAAACCCATGTGAACATTCCACTCAATCGCAGGCTCTGTATCAATTAAAACTGAACGAAAATCTAGCACGTGCGAATTTTATTCTAACTAGTATTCATGCAAATGTCAATAGGTTATCTAACTTTATTAAATAATTGTCTGAAAGAAATACAGTTAACTAAATAGTAATCAGGAGCTTTCTAAAATAAATATCCGCTGGAGGACCGTTCAATGGGCTGCCTAATCTTATTGAATTTATTACAAGAAGCCGAGAATACACGAATCTGTGACCGATTTCTCTACGGCAGAAACACAGGTATTCGATTGCAACTATTTGGGATTGCTTTTCTTACGTCTGGTTGCCGCCTGTTACCCTGTAACACAAGCACACCGGTCTCGTCTTCGAAATAATTAATCGGAACGGACAACGCACAGTCGAACGAAAATAAGATTGTTAAGATTGTATAGAAAATCCGGGTGGAATTAACTATGTGGCTTTTAGAGTGGGGAAATGACCTATTAGATAACAAGGAGGGAATAAACTGCAATATCAATCAAAATATGCCATCATGCGATATTTTCTGCAATTTCATGGAAACGGACTGAACAAGAATCACCGGAATTGCAGGAATTCTCATGGGTAGATTCAGGGGTTGTAACTAAACTATTGAAGATATCCGCTGAAAAAGTAATTCAATGGATCAACGGGTTCTCCCCCGGTGCGGACTTCATAGTGGAGGTGCGAGGCTGTGGAGCGTCCGGTGTTTCCGACTTCGGCAATTTTTTCGCCTCTCCGAACGCGTTGGCCTGGTTTAACAAGCATTTTCGACAGGTGCGCATATACAGTTTCAAATCCGTGGGTATGGGACAAGGAAACGACCATTCCATATCCACCGCGACGCTTCGCATACTTTACAATTCCATCAGAGCCAGCATACACAGGCGTTCCCGTAGGAGCGGAGATATCCAATCCGTTGTGAAAACGTCGTTCCCCGGTGAACGGATCGTTCCGCCATCCATAGCCATCTGTGAAATAGCCGATATGCAATGGTCTGATGGAGGGAGTAGCTTCTATCTTATCCAGAGTATATTGATAGGTGGAATCCAGTTCATTATAACTGAATCGCTCCAGCTTGACCATCCGCTCCAAACGATCCATCCCAATGAGAATCTCTGAGATTTTCGTGTTTTTCTCCGGCAGAAGATAATCTAATTCAGTTGTCTTATCATACCTCGTACCACCAATACCCAACTTCCGCACATCCTGACTGATCCCCTTCATACCAACATAAGTCCGGACGGCCTCGTCATTGTATCCGATGCTCAAAAGATACTGCTCGGCCTGGTTCACCCGATTTTGCATATTGCGCACCATCTGAACCAATTGATCATTGGTGCCTTTAATCTTGGCAATTTTCCAGTCATACATTGATTTGGTGAGCGGAATAAAGGTAAAGTATACAAACGCACATATCATCACACCAATCAGTATCACAGCCGCGGAGATTCTGAATTTTGTGATCTTGAATTCTTTTATGCCAGACTCTTGATCAATGAATAACAGCTTCACAAAAACACCACCTTCACAGTAAATTCTTGAGTTCCGGTATTTTGAACACTGTGTAACATCAGATATTCGAGACTTCAATCCCCACTATTCAGGTGGATACGCATATGGCGTTCCCAAAGCACCAATTATTGTTTCCTCCCCTAGCACACCTGCGTAAATAGTGTATATTCTGCTCTCATTATCGGTTCTGATTCACAAAACTTTAGCAGTAATTGAGTACACTATTAGAAAACTTTCCATTGAGAGAGGATGAACAACAAAATTTGCAAAGAAATGTATACTATTCGCCAATCGATGCGAAACTTTGCATGGAAAGAGCAGTAATAAATATATACATTTACTTTTGTTCTTAAAAGAGAGTTAGGGTGTGGCGATGAAGGAAAATCCTTCACCAAAAGCCATCTGGCAGCACCTTCTCCTCACCGGCGAATATTCGATTGGCTATTTTTCTGTAACTGCAGATCGGGAAAAGGTTCGCATCTACCATTATCGTACCCGGAAGGTAACCTATCTCAACCTCGATGAATCCTTTGAAGGAATGGAACAGTTATGCAGAGAACGGGGGTATGATCTGGCGTATCTGTTGCGGAATTACGCTCCTAAATCATTTCATTCGGTGAACAGAGAACTTTACCAGAGAACGTAACTCGTATTCAATACAGTCGTAACTTCACCGGGCAGCGGCTGTGAGCTCAAAGATTTGTCAGGGCAAGTCCGGCATAAAACGATGTAAACTCCGGCGGGTTTCCGTACGGTTTTTCGGTAATCGTTATTGCCGTGAGAGTCACTTCCAAGGAGTGGAGAACTTCACAGACACTGCCTGTTACGAGTGTGAGAGACCGGAACAGTCTGCACATTCTTGTACAGACTGCTCTGTAAAGGATATGTTAAATTTACCGCAATAAAATCGCCGCTGCTATTGAGTGGTAAATTTATAGATCGTGGTTTGGGTATACTCCTCGCCGGGATTGAGTGTGGTCGACGGAAAATTCGGGTGATGCGGGGAATCCGGGTAATGTTGGCATTCCAGCGCAAATCCGAAGTGTTGTTCATACGGGACGCCGCGCTTGCCCACTGTGCTGCCGTCAAGATGATTGCCTGTATAAAATTGGACTCCCGGTTCGGTCGTGTACACCTCCATCACCCGACCGGTTGATGGTTCAGTCACTCTGGCGGCCAGGGCCAGCTCGCCCGATTCTCTGTTGATCACCCAGCAATGATCGTACCCATTGCCATATTCCAGGGGCGGATAATCCGCATTTATTCTGGCCCCGATCTCCATCGGGGATGTAAAATCCATGGGCGTCCCTGCAACAGAAATGGAATCACCCGTGGGAATTAAATCCGGGTGAACTTCGAGTATCCGGTCCGCGTTGATCATTAATCGATGCTCCAGCACATCACCGTTGCCTTCTCCGGCCAGATTGAAATACGAATGATTTGTCAGATTAACCACGGATGGAGCATCCGTCGTTGCCGAATACTCAATCCGTACCGCGTTTCCGTTCGTTAATGTATACACGACCGTGACATCCAGATTCCCCGGATAGCCTTCTTCCCCGTCCTCGCTGAGATAGGAAAGTTGAAGGGCGGGTCCTTCCTGCGATTCAACCGGTTCGGCGTTCCACAGGACATCATCGAAGCCTTTGATGCCGCCATGAAGGTGGTTTTCGCCGTTATTCTGTGCAAGGGTGTAAACCTGCCCGTTCAATTCGAATTGGCCATCTGCGATCCGGTTGGCATATCGTCCGATGATGGCTCCGAAATTACTCGTATAATACGCCTCCACATTATCATACCCCAGCACAATGTCATCAAGATTCTCATCGGTATCCGGAACCCGCAGTGATACAATGCTGCCGCCAAGAGTGGTAATTTCGGCGGTCACGCCGTTGGTATTGGTCAGTGTGTAAATATCCACCTGCCGACCATCCGGCATCTGGCCGAACTGATTGACCGAAATGCTGCCGGCAGAATCGGCCTGCCTGCCACAGGACCATAAACCCAACATGAGAATTCCGGGTATCATCAGCAATCGGAATACTTTACTCATAGGTCTCCCTCCACTCAATTACATTGCTTTCGCGCGATATAATCTCTGGGAACAATTTCCCAGTTAGGAAACAACTACTGTGTGCATCAAGTTCTGTTTGTTGCCAGTCGTTTCGGCCATTAAAGGGTAAAAGATTGATCTGACTGATGCAACCACTTTCCTTCAGTCTTTGGGACATACGCCGGCAGTTATGCGCCGTTCCGGGAACGCTTCATTGTTCCGGACGGAATCCATTCAGCCGGAATACCGGAGATATCGCATCAGCTCAGTTGATTGTTCAGGGCAGGTCTGTTGATCCCATGAGATAGCGGTCACACTCTCGTGCAGCCCCGCGGCCTTCATTAATGGCCCATACAATGAGGCTTTGTCCCCTGCGCATATCCCCCGCTGCAAACACACCGTCCAGGTTGGTATGATAATCTCCATGTTCAGCGCCGGCATTCGACCGTTGGTCCCGCTCCACTTGTAATTGTTCGAGCACGGGATCTTCCGGGCCGAGAAATCCGAGTGCCAGTAACACCAGGTCTGCTTTCCATATTTTGTCGGTGCCGGGAATTTCTGTCGGGACCATCCGGCCGTTGCTCCGTGATTTCCATTCGACCTGCACCGTATGCAGCTCGGTCACCTGTCCGGTTTCGTCTCCTGCAAATCGTTTGGTCATCACCTGGTACTGACGCGGATCATCGCCAAATTTCGCAGCAACTTCTTCCTGGCCGTAATCGAGACGATATACATTGGGCCACTGTGGCCATGGATTTTCCGGTGCACGCTCGTCGGGGGGTTTCGGAAGAATCTCGAACTGGGTTAAGCTGTTACAACCGTGACGCATGCTGGTGCTCACACAATCAGTACCTGTGTCACCACCTCCGATGACAATAACATCCTTGCCGGCAGCCGAGATATAATTCCCATCCTGATGATCGGAATCCAGCAGGCTTTTTTGGTCAGCATGCAAAAATTCCATGGCAAAGTGGATCCCATTCAGCTCACATCCTTCAATGTCCAGGTCTCTTGCTTTTGTTGCCCCTCCGGCCAGGACAAGAGCATCGTATTTTGCTCTGAGATCAGTAGCGGGAATATCGGTGCCAATCTCCGTATTCGTTACAAAGTTAACTCCTTCCTCGGCCATCAAATCCACCCGCCGCTGCACCACCGACTTATCCAGCTTCATATTCGGAATCCCATACATGAGGAGGCCGCCAATTCTGTCCGCCCGTTCATAAACGGTGACCAGATGTCCGGCGTTATTCAGCTGGTCAGCAGCGGCCAGCCCGGCAGGGCCGGAACCCACGACAGCTGCGTGTTTCCCGGTCCGCTCCTCAGGTGGATTCGGGACAACCCAGCCTTCTTCGAAACCCTTATCAATAATCGCCTGCTCAATACTTTTAATCGTGACCGGCGGATCGATGATGCCGAGAACACACGACCCTTCGCAGGGGGCCGGGCATACCCGCCCGGTGAATTCGGGAAAATTGTTGGTTTTGAGCAGCCGGTGCAGCGCTTCCTTCCACCGGTTGCGATAGACCAGATCATTCCATTCCGGAATCAGGTTATGGATCGGACAACCCAGAGCTTTCCCCTGCACTTCAGATCCTGCCTGGCAGAACGGTACTCCGCAATCCATACAGCGGGCGCCCTGTTCCCGGAGTTTCTCCTCCGACATGTGTTGATGGAATTCCTCCCAATCCCGCACCCGTTCCTCCGGAATGCGATCCGGCGGATCTTCCCGCTGATATTCCATGAATCCGGTTGGCTTACCCATCTATCCTCCTCGTAACGCTACTGTCAATTCTCATCAGTGTGTCATATTTCCAATTCATTAATTTCCACCAATACGCGCCAGGTCGCTCTTGTTACGAACGAACGCTTCCATAACCGCTTCTTCCCCGGATAACCCCTGTTCCTCGGATTGCTCGATCGCTTCCAGCATCCGTTTGTAATCGCGGGGGATGACCCGGATGAATTTCGGCACCATCTCTTCCCACTTGGCAAGCACTTCCCAGGCCAGATCGCTCTGGGTATACTCCGCATGGCGCTGGATCATCTCTTCAATTTCATCGATCTCCTCTCCATCCAGCAGAGGTTCAAGAAAGACCATCTCCTGGTTACACCGGGTATGAAAATCCCCGTCTTCATCCAGCACGTAGGCGATGCCTCCGGACATCCCGGCTGCAAAATTTCGACCGGTGGAGCCGAGAACGACCACTCGCCCGCCTGTCATATATTCACAGGCATGATCTCCCACCGCCTCCACCACTGCTTTCACTCCACTGTTCCGCACGCAGAACCGCTCACCCGCCATTCCACGGATGTACACTTCTCCCCGGGTGGCTCCATACAGAGACACATTTCCAACGATTATATTCTCCTCCGGCCGGAAGGTCGATCCTTCAGGCGGATAGAGAATCAATTTGCCACCGGAAAGTCCCTTGCCAAAATAGTCGTTGGCATCACCTTCCAGTTCCAGGGTAATCCCCGGAGGGACAAACGCCCCGAAACTCTGGCCGGCCGATCCCTCGAATTTGAGATGAATCGTATCTTCCGGGAGGCCTCCCGGACCATGCTGTCTGGTCAGTTCGCTTCCAAGGATGGTCCCCACCACCCGATTAATATTTTGTATCGGCAGGGTGGCTTTCACCCGGGTTTTCTCGTTCAGTGCAGGCTCACACAAATCCAGCAACGTCTGGATATCCATCGCGTTTTCCAGACCATGCTCCTGGCTGATAGTACACCGGATATCAGTTTGAGCGTCCACCTCCATCGGATGCAGGATCGAGGACAAATCCACATATTTCGCTTTCCAATGATCGATATCGCTCCGTTGCTCCAGTTTATCGGTGCGCCCGATCATTTCGTCGACTGTCCGGAAACCCAGCTGAGCCATACTTTCACGCAAATGCTCACCAATGAAGCGCATCAGATTGACCACATGCCGGGGATCGCCCTGGAACTTATGCCGGAGTTCGGGATTCTGGGTGGCGACGCCGACCGGACAGGTGTCCAGATGGCAAACGCGCATCATGATACAGCCCAGTGCAATGAGCGCACTGGTGCCGAAGCCATATTCTTCAGCACCTAACAGAGCAGCGATGGCCACATCGCGTCCGGTTTTAATTTGCCCGTCTGTTTCCACCACAATCCTGCTGCGGAGGTCGTTTAATACCAGTGTCTGGTGCGTCTCTGCCAGACCAAGTTCCCAGGGAAGCCCGGAATGTTTGATGCTTGTCTGCGGAGAAGCACCGGTTCCTCCGTCATGTCCGCTGATCAGCACCACATCGGCATGGCCCTTGGAAACACCGGCGGCAATTGTGCCCACCCCGACTTTCGAGACCAGCTTCACGTTAATGCGGGCATCGCTATTCGAATTTTTCAAGTCATGAATAAGCTGCGCCAGGTCTTCGATGGAGTAAATATCATGATGCGGCGGCGGCGAAATCAATCCTACACCCGGCGTGGAATATCGTACTTTGGCGATCCAGGGGTACACCTTGCGCCCGGGCAGCTCGCCTCCTTCACCGGGTTTGGCGCCCTGGGCCATCTTGATCTGCAGCTCCCGAGCCCGGGTCAGATATTCACTGGTCACGCCGAACCGGCCGGAAGCGACCTGCTTGATGGCACTGTTCCGGGAATCCCCGTTCGGATCCGGAGTGTAGCGCCCCGGATCTTCTCCGCCTTCGCCGGTATTGCTCTTCCCGCCGATTCGGTTCATGGCAATAGCCAGCGCTTCATGGGTTTCCTGACTGATCGACCCATAGGACATGGCGCCGGTTTTAAATCGCCGACAGATTGATTCAACCGATTCCACTTCATCTATGGGAACAGGTTCGTTGGTGTTTTTGAAGTGGAATAAATGACGTAACGTCGGTGGAGGATCCAGCTGATCATCGATTAAGTGCGCGTATTCTTTATATAGCTTGTAACTTCCCGTTCGACAGGCGATCTGCAGCTTATGGACCGTCTCGGGATTGTACATATGATATTCGCCATTTTTACGCCATTTATATTGGCCGCCCTCATCCAGTGTCCGACCGTTCAGAGATAGACGGGGGAAGGCGCGCTCATGGCGTCGGCGCGCTTCTTCAGCTATCACATCCACTCCGATGCCGCCAATACGGGAATCAGTCCAGGTGAAGTATTTGTCAATCACCCCTTTGCTGATCCCCAGCGCTTCAAAGATTTGCGCACCCCGGTATGATTTAATGGTGGAAATCCCCATCTTGGACATTACTTTAACGATGCCCTTCACTACCGCCTTATCATACCCGTCGAGGGCTCGCTCAAAGGAGATGTCCTGCAACAGATCTTCCCGGATGAGATCGTAGAGACTTTCATACGCCATATAGGGATTCACCGCCTCGACGCCGTATCCCAACAACAGACAAAAATGGTGCACCTCCCGCGGTTCACCCGACTCCAGCACCAATCCGACCTTGGTCCGGTTTCCGGACCGAATCAGGTGATGATGCAAACCTGCAACCGCAAGCAGTGCGGGAATCGGCGCGTGGTGGCGATCAAAATCTCTGTCAGAGAGGATTAAAATATTCACGCCGTTCTCAATGGCTTTATCTGCTGCCTGAAAGAGTTCGTCCAGTGCCTGTTCCAGTCCCGATCCTCCTTTGGCAACCGGGTAGACTATCGGAAGTGTCGTACTCTTCAATCCCGGGAGATCAACCCGTCGGAGCTTCTGAACTTCCTCAGTTCTTAAGATGGGCGACGTCAGCCGAATCTGGCGGGCGCTTTCCGGTTCCGGATGAAGGAGATTCCGTTCCGAGCCGAGGGTGGTTTCCGTGGAAGTGATCAGTTCCTCCCGGATTGGATCAATCGGCGGGTTGGTCACCTGGGCAAACAACTGTTTGAAATAGTTATACAATAACTGGGGCTGATTGGAGAGCACGGCAATGGGGGCGTCATTCCCCATCGCGCCGACAGGTTGGATCATATCTTCCGCCATCGGCCCCACATTCACCTGTAAATCCTCGTAGGTATATCCGAATACTTTCTGCCGCTTGACGATGTCTTCATGAGGAAACCGCGGTTCGTCGTGCGGGACTGCCGATAGATCGTCAAAATCGATCAGGT
>DATFLS010000091.1:0-4098 GCA_035267465.1 bacterium | reverse complement strand
TGTGGGAGCCGTCGGGTTCGTTCTCGGGCTGCTGCTCTCAGTGAATAACTGGAGTGCCATTCTCAGCGGATATATCACCACCATCCCATGGAACCAGTTCCAGACGATTATGATCGTGTACCTGGTGATTGGCGGTCTGGGTGTCGGAGGTCTCCTGCTGCTCGGGACCGCACTCAACCAGTTGTACTATCCGGGGAGCTTGTTAGCATGGAAGGCCCCGGAACGATACCTGTTTTCCAGAGACGCCCTGATTATTGTGCCGATGGCTATCCTGGGATTTCTGGGAGTGGAACATCTTCAAACCTGGATCCGGCTCCAGTGGCCGACTATTGCCATCTTCCCCGTCGAAGGCCTGCCCGGCGTGCTCGACACCTATCTCCCGGCGTTTTCCGTGGTCGGATCGGCGTTCATTCGGGGCCTCATCTATGCTATCGGACTGGGCCTGTTCGCTATTCTGTGGCGAAGATATTTTATCCACTGGAGTTTGAAAGTGCTGGTCGTGATTCTGGTTGTCCTGACGATGGTCCCACCGAACACACTGACCACCGCCGAGTGGGCTGTGCAAGCCGGCATATCGGCGCTGCCGCTCTTGTGGTGGGGAATCGTCTGGCTGTTCTTCCTCCGTAACAATTATCTCGGATATATTATGATTCCGATTGGAATTATCGGTCTGGCGGGCGGCCTGGATCTCTATAATCAAAATAGTCAGTCCTATATCATCCAGGGCATCATGGTGTTCGTTGTATTTGTCTTGTTGTGGTTCTGGACACTGGCAGACGCCTTCCGGCATCGGGATGCCATCCAATCTCTTGACACCGGGACACCTCCGGAGACATCAGAGGAAATCAGCACTCCAGGAGAGAATGATTAACAGACGATATACGCGACCACTTGTCATTTGGATTGTGGAGCACTCGACCTCTCGGAATTCACTTGACGCTGGTCCGAATACATGCAATGAGATTATTTCCTGACAGTCAATCTCCGTCTTCTGGTAAAAAATGTAGACTCTAGAACCGTCCCTCAATCACCGGAAGGAGATCGCCAGTGAGCTGGTTCAACAAGTTGATTGTGAAACTCATGCCGTTGGCTCCCAAACTGCTCATTGCTCAGGTGGCTAAGCGCTATATTGCAGGAGAAACCCTGCAGGCGGGAATCCGGAAAGTCGCCGAACTGAGTGAACAGGGATTCCTGACTACCATGGATGTTCTGGGCGAACACGTCAGCAGTAAAGAAGACACCGAAAAGCCGATGCGAACGTACCAGGATCTCATCCGTGAGATTCACGAACACCAAGGACTGAAGACAGGGCTCTCCGTGAAACTCACCCAGCTGGGATTGAACATTGATAAAGAGTTCTGCTGGGAGAATTTGCGGCAACTTGTTGATCTGGGGCGTGAGACCGGACTATTTATCCGAATCGATATGGAAGATTCCGGGGTGACCGAAGATACTCTGGAGCTGTTTGAACGAAGTATGAAAATCTATGACAGAATGGGGATAGCAATTCAGGCGTATCTGCGTCGGTCTGAGAATGATATGGAACGGCTCATCCGGCTTGGCGCCAATGTGCGTGTCTGCAAGGGAATTTATAATGAACCATCCGAGATTGCTTTTCAGGATCGTGAGGAAATCCGTCTGAATTTCGTCAGACTCGGCAAGATGCACCTGAATGCCGGGGGGTATCTGGCGATCGCCACCCATGACCAATACCTGATCGACCATTTCCGGACATATATCGAAAACAAGCAGATACCCACAAGTCAATATGAATATCAGGCACTGTTGGGTGTGCCCATCGATGATACTCTGAAGTGGCTGGTGAACGAGGGCAAAAGAGTCCGGATTTATACTCCCTTCGGGGATGATTGGTATGCTTACAGCAGTCGCAGATTGAAAGAAAATCCGGATATCGCAGGCTACGTCGTGAAGGATTTCTTTAAACACGCTCCGGTATCTTCAGGCTGAAGGAAATGAGCAGGCAAGAATCCAGTAGGCAGAAGTGAAAAGTGAGAAGTGAAAAGGCCCTTCCTCCCCTCCAAGGCTGGTTTTGTAATCGGATATTTTAGGTGGAGCAGGGAACCCATGCAATTCCTTATTCAGTTACCTTCTGCATGCTGCGGGTGAACAAAATTGTATTACCGTTATTACATATTCTCACCGCATATGGTACACTCCCCGTATTCATCGGGCTCTGGGCTACTCTACGAGTACCGTATGGCTCCTTACGTTGAGATCCCTTACTTCAGCCTTTTACCTTTTCACCTCAAACACTTGACCACAGATAATGAACCATTAACCCAACGCTATCAGAAAGGAACCGTAAGTGAACCTTGATGTGCAAACCTGGCTTCCGGCGGAGTTTTTCCGGGAGAACCGGCGAAAATTTATGGAGCAGATGGTTCAGGGAAGCATCGCCGTATTTCACGCAGCACAGCCGGTAATTGCGAGTGCCGATCTATTTCATCATTTTATTCAGGCGCCCAATTTTTTCTATCTGACGGGTATCGAAGCACCTGACTGTGTTCTGATGCTCCATCCTGCGAGCCGGAACGAGGAACGGGAAACGCTGTTCATACCGAAACCTGATCCCCAGCGGGAGATCTGGACCGGGAGAATGCTCGATAAGGATGAGGTGAGCGAAATCTCCGGTGTCGATAAAGTACAGTATATGGATGATTTCGAAGGGAAGTTTGTGAGGGAGCAACAGCCCCTGGAGTATCTCTATACAGACTATGAAGATGAAGGTTTTCGATATCCCACTTCAGAAAGCGGAGAGTTCAGAAGGAAGGTGCAAAACGAGCTCCCCGGGCTCCGGATTAAAAAAGCGAATCCCATTCTGGCCGATTTACGGCGGATCAAGTCGCCGCAGGAGATCTCCTTAATCCGCAGGGCCGTGGAAATCACCGGGGAAGCCCTTCAGGCAGTGTGGACCGAGTGCCGTTCAGATCGCTGGGAGTACCAGCTGGAGGCGGTCATCGCGTATCACTTTATCAGTAACGGCGCCAGGAAGTATGCCTTCGCACCGATCATGGCTTCCGGAGCGAGTTCCACCGTACTGCACTATGTAGCGAATGAATCGCAGTTGGAAGATGGTGAGGTGCTGCTCACCGATGTAGGAGCGAAATTTCTGCACTATTGTGCCGACATCACCCGGACAGTCCCTGTGAACAGCCGATTCTCCGGTCGACAGCGCGACGTATACCAGGCGGTGCTGGAAGTGCAGAGAGCGCTGATTCAGTCGGTGAAACCGGGCATCCATGTGGATGAATTGAATGCGACGGCCAGAGATCTGATTGGAGAGAAGCTGATCGACCTGGAATTGGTTGGTGAAACGGAGGAAGTGAATGAGTATTACATGCACAGAGTCAGCCATTTCCTGGGACTGGATGCCCATGATGTGGGGACTTACACCGGCGTACTGGAGCCCGGCTGTGTGCTCACCATCGAACCCGGCATCTATATCCGGGAGGAAGGACTCGGAGTCCGCATCGAAGACGATCTCCTGGTCACCGAAGAGGGCTGTGAAGTGCTCTCGGCCGGCATCGCTAAAGAACCATCCGAGCTGGAGGCGCTGGTTCACGGATAACCACAGAAAACACGCACAAAAAACACTACTTACGAAACCACGAATTGTACGAATGATCACGAATGAAAAGAAACAGAAAAGGGGAAAGAGTAAAAAGTTAAGATTCATGAATCGTGAAAAGCGAAACGTGAAACAAGGTTCCGGATTCAGTATTTCTGGTTCCGGGTTTAAAAGGCAAGTGTTCCGTTTTCCGTGCTGTTGAGACCATAAAGGGAACAGAACTATTCCGTCACATTCTTTTCACTTTTCACTGTTTTAAATTCGTGACAATTCGGTGCGCCAGGCAAAGCCTGGGGTTTCCCTATAGACTGAAAGGAGTCTATCATGTTCATTGCCTGTTTACCATGGAGTCGCGTGAGCGCAGCCAGGGGTGACCCGACCTGCGAAGCCTCAGAAGACGCAGGGGCGAGCCGCAGCGCAAGCGAACCTGCTTCGGCCTCGTTACACGAGAGTGGGGAGTGGCCAGGCACCCGGATTTGTTGAAGCCTATTATCTGCGAGGAAGCAACA
>DATFLS010000090.1:0-5514 GCA_035267465.1 bacterium | reverse complement strand
TATAACATAATTCTTCCGTCCAAATCATCTTCAAAAAACAAAATTCCGACAAAAGATTTACTCAGTGTGCATCACATAATGTGCAACCCCCACCCGGCCTATCATTCCTGATTTGCCTGTTGTTAAGACATATCGGCAGATGTGTTCTTGGATGAGTAAGTCCCTGCCGTCATCAGGGAGCGGACAGCCTCCTGCACCTGCTGCACAGTTATCCGCCGGATGCAGTGCGGTGTTGTGGCCTCGCACGCATCGATGCACGGATCCAGTGCCGACTCCGGCTGGAGAATACGCTGCGGCACCTGCCAGGGCCCAAACCGGACCGGCGAATTGTAGTGATCCGGCGCTCCGTCTCCGGGATGGGCAGAAATCTCCACCACCGGAATCCCGGCGCCGACGGCCATGTGCATGGGTCCGGAATCATTTCCGATAAACAGGTGGCACCGCTTCAGCAGTGCACCGGTTTGCCGCAAATCCGACCGGCCAATCGCATTGATCACCCACTCACCGCACTGTTCGGCTAGATGATGTCCGCTGGTTTGTTCGTCGGCGGTTCCCACCACCAGTACTTCGGCATGATATTGTTCGTGTAACCATCGAGCCACTTCGGTGTACTTTTCCAGTGGCCAGATACGCTTCGGATCCCCCGCTCCGATCCCCAGCGCAATCAGCGGAGCACTCCTTCGCCATCTCTGGGATTGCAGGAATGTCTCAACAGATGATTCATCTTCCCGGGTTAACCAGAGTTCCAGACGGCGGTCCCGGATGCTGCCGCCCAGAAAGCGGATGACATTCAGATTTTGCGCCACTTCGTGCTGAAGCGCATATTCCTCGATGACGCGGGTAAACAGCCGGTTTTCCCCGGCATTCAGCTGCGATTTGGATGGAGTGGTCCGCTCCGTATACGCAACACGCCAGGGGGCGCCGCTGTAATAGGCAAGGTAGTTCTCGTGATAAAAATCCACGTCCCACCTGGGGATCACCGTAAGATCAAAACTCCTCTGCCAGAGATGCCTCCGGGCATAGCGCAATCCGTGGATATGGCGGCGAACCCGGCTGCTCTCAACGAACGAGGCCCAGTCAAATGTGAGTACCTCATTGACATGAGGACAATATTCCACCAACGGATATACCTGCGGATTGACCACCAGCGTGATCCGGGCATCGGGTGCATTCCGCCGCAGCTCCCGCAGAAATGCGCTGGTCATGACCACATCACCGATCTTATCCAGCCGCAGCACAAGAATGCGTTTTGCCCGAAGGAGCGCTGCCGGCCGTTCCCGGGAAAATTTTCGCTTTCCCCGGTAAAAGAATTCCCCGATTGAGGCGAGTATCTTCGGCGCCAACATGTTTGTCCCGGTATTTTTTCCCATGAATACCAACCGAGAGTTTTCCCGATCTATGGGCAAGAGGCCCTCTCTCCCGAATGCCGCAATATACAAGCTCCTGCCATAATCCGAAATAATTTCCGATTACCCGGAAGTCACATACTCCACCGGTCTTCGGACCAGTGATATGAAATCCGCGCAGCACCCGTTAGTCCCGGTATTGGGACAGAGCCAACCCTCACCGGGAGTGTCTACTATCACACATTCGTGTTGCGGAAGACACAAATTCCCGGAGTTGCCTGCCAACAGCATGGGTAAATATACCGATGATAATTATATAATTTCGATGAACTTAGGAGCACATTCTCTTTTCAACAATCCCTCCCGGCATGGTAGTTGTATTTCATCTGAAACGGTGAGGATATCGTGGTGTGGAAGCAGAATAGGAAACCGGAATGAGGAGTGCGCGCAATGGAACGTACCGAAATCAGTCGATACACCGGGCAGGGCGAAACCATACTGGCTATCGAATCCGACGAACTGATGCGTGAGCTCATCAGCGAAGTCCTCACCATGTATGGATACAAAGTCCATGTGGTTAGGAATATCCGGGAAGCAACCCATTCGTATAGTGCACAGCCGGAACAGTTCCAGCTTATTCTGGCGGATCTCTGGCTGGCGGGCTTGAGTGATATGCTTGCGGAGGTCTTGCGAACCCACCCAAACATGTCTGTGGTGCTCACCAGTGATCATCCGCTGCAAAATCGCTATTATCGGCACCTCGGACTCAGTATCCTGGAGAAACCGTTCGATATCACCGAACTCTTCTTTGCCTTACGGATGGCACTGGAACATGAAAACAGTTTCTGGAGCAAAAGACATTTAAACTGAGTCTTTCGGGATCATCCGGCACTACCTGGCATTTATCAGGATGCTCCCGTTCAGCATTTCCCATCGTCCGCACTTATTCTATCACTCCCAGGGATCGCAGCCAGTTCTCGCACAACGCCGGCCAGGCAGACAGCGGCTGCCCCTCTGATACTCGCAAACCATAACCGTGTCCCCCGTGTGCAAACACATGCAGCTCAGCCGGGATCCCCCGGCGGGTCAGTGCAGCATAAAAATACACGCTGTTCTCCACGCCCACGCCGTCATCCTGCGCCTGAACCAGAATGGTCGGTGGGCTATGATTGTCCACCAGCACGTCCTGCCGGATCTTATTATTCTCATCCACCAGATAGGCCGGATAAATCAACAGGGCGAAATCCGGTCGGACCGAGGTGCTGTCGGCGTCGTCCACCGGTTGATAGCTGCGCGAGTGGAAATGCGTACTCGTCCGGGCGCTCAGATGGCCCCCGGCGGAAAAGCCCATGATGCCGATTTTCCGCGGATTGATGTTCCATTCCTCCGCCCGTGCCCGGGCTATTCCCATTGCACGCTGGGCATCCGCAAACGCGCCGTCCCGGTTTTCCGGGACCCGGTATTTCAGCAGCAGCGCCGTCACTCCCAGGGAATTCAGCCACTCCGCAATTTCCGTCCCCTCAAGATTCATCGCCAGGATGCGGTATCCGCCTCCGGGACACACCACCACCGCCGGCGCCGGACCGGACCGCTCTGCAGGAAACACCGTCAGAGTGGGTTGACTCACGTTAGTCACACGAATCACATCATCCCCACGGCTGGGCAGGACCCGTTCCGCAGTGGTATCCTCCCCGGCAAACGGCGGCTCACCGGGCCAGAGGGCTACTTCAGTTCGCTCACCTGACGCGCTCCCGCTGGGCTGCGCTTCAGCTACCGCCGGGATTGAACACCAGCCTGCCACTATCACCAGAATCACAAGTTTCATATACTTTTTTCCCATGGAATTATCTCCTTTGCCTTGATCTGCAGTCAGGTCTCTCATGAAAGCGTCAGGATTCCGCAATAGACAATATCGGATATGTGCGGCATTCTTCCCAGCGATGTTTTCACGGATTGGCTATCTTCCCTGGAGAGGAGCTCCGGTGGAGATCCTTCCGGCGTGCTACCAGCACACTCTCGTGATAACAGGTGAGACAGTGAATCTTGGGAAAGTGTAGAGAAGTAAGCCGGTTGCGGCAACAGGACAGATCGATCTCACAGCAATGGATATTCGGTGTGATCCCGGCAGCGCGAGCGGGATTACCTCCTCAGGATGACAGGGTTTTGGCGGAAGACAAACTCCGAACGGTAATCTGCGGTATCCAACATCCCGGATCCTCTCATACCTGCCAGAAACACAAGAGAGCACCGCAAACCTTACTCCACGGCGACCCGATCCAGCACCTGGCAGAACTGCTGAATTTGCTGACGTCCCCGGTTGACCCGGGATTTCACGGTCCCTACCGGCACCTCGAGAATCTGGCTGATCTCGTGGTAACTCAGATCCTCGATATCCCGCAAGATGACCGCGGTGCGATAATGGGAGGGTAACGTTCCCAGCGCCTGCTGGATAACCCGTTCGGTCACTTCGTTTTCTATGATCTCATCGGGTTGGTGGTAGTTGCCGGCGATCTGATATTCCCGGTCCTGGAATCCCATCGTTGAAATCGGATAGGTCCGCCGGGTTTTCTGTCGTTTGATTTCCGTGAGGGCCAGGTTTTTCGCGACAGTGAAAATCCAGGTGGAGAATCGGGCAATCGGCCGGTAGAGATGTTTCTTCTTGTACACCCTGAGGAAGGTGTCATGCAGGATGTCTTCCGCCATCTCTTCGCTGCTGAAAAACCGGAACAGAAAATTGTAGATCCGGTTCGTAAATCGAACTACAATCTCTTCGAATGCCAGGGTTTCGCCGTCCTGAAACCGGGCCATTACTTCCTCATCGGTCTGATTTGAGTAGTCTCCGGCTCTTTGCCACCCTTTTTTCGAGGTATATGCTTTCATGGTCTCTTATTCCCGCATCGTGAATTTAGACGTTCACATCCCCACTTGACTCCTAGAGCTCCTCCGGGAAGTCATTACTTATAAACTGTTCTGTAAAACTGTCGCACAGATAAAACAAATTCCCGGCGGCTGTGGCATAATTTTACAGAGAAATTCTGTAGGAAATTAGTATTCCGGGGATTCTTCCGAAATTTTTCTCTTCGTAAGACTTCTTAAAAAACGCTCAGAAGCCCAGGCTTCGGCTCAATGATCGCAGAGGTTTCCCCAACAGAACACCTATGAAAAGAGAACACCGCGTCCCGCAGTGACGCACCGGGGGAGTCTCTTCGAGGCCTTCGGCAAAGAGATCCCCTTGGGATGTGCCATATTGTTATGAAATATTCCGGCGAATTACTCTCCTCATGGCTGTATCGGGTAAACAACTAGAAAGGGAGGGATAAGAAGTACCGGAGGCTGATTGTGGGCATCAGCCTCCGGTAAATCAGAACATTATTCTTCCGCACGGCCCGATCCGACTGCTTTACTTCGCTCAATGGACTGCAGGGCAAGGTATCGATCGCCGTACTTCTCCATATTCTCTAGTTCAATATCGAATTGATCATAATGGCGCTCTTCATCCGCCACCAGATCTTCGAACAATTTCTTGGAACCCGAATCGGCATTCGCCGCACATTCATTGGCCCACTTGTTATAATCCAGCGCACTCTCTTCTTCCATACCGGTTGCTGTTTCCAGCATCTTCTTGACGTCATGTATTTTTGCTACTTCTCCCGCCGCCTCCATTTCGACTTCGCCCTTGAGGAAAAGAATGCATTCTGCCAGCGTTTCCACGTGTTTCATCTCCTCGATGGCAGTCCGTTCAAATAAATTCGCCAGTAAATCATATCCCTGGTCATCACAATGGAAATGAAAATACATATACTGATGCACAGCCATCAGCTCATCAGCCACTGCCTTGTTCAGGAGTTCAATACTCTTCTCGTGCATGGTACACTCTCCCCTTCTCGAACAGTTATAAGTTTAAAGCAGACTGCAAGTATTATCGCGGCTCGCCGCAAGACAACCGTGTGAATTCCGAATAGTGGTCGGAGCACACATTCATTGGAGCTACAGATGATCACGTGGTATCATTCAGCAGATCCCATGGCCGGATCTTCCGGCGTTCGTTTCCCGATCCTGGGTTAGAAGTTGTCGACCGCACACTTATCCGGCGCCGGGAATGTTTTGGTTGATCTCCTCAAATGTCACCATAGCAACGGCCGCGCAGTCGATAAAATTCTGGGCAATC
>DATFLS010000089.1:0-6203 GCA_035267465.1 bacterium | reverse complement strand
CTAAATTTCGCACTTCTGTAGGTCCTTTTCCACTTGTTTCAGGCCCGCCTGGATATCGTACAGTCGAATGTGCAGATCTTCGACCACTTTTTCAGTCTTCAGTCCACTCTGTAAAGGTCGGTCGGCTTGCTGATTCAGATCAGCGCTGCTGCATCGCTGAATACGCTGAACCGGGAGATCAAAAAAATGAGCAATTTTACGGGCGAATTCATATCGACTGAGATACTCCGTTCCTCCGTAATTATACACGCCGTGAACATTCATAACGCATCCCATCAGAATACATTCAGCCAATCCGTTCGCCAGTGTCGGATTATTCAGCTGGTCATCCACCACCCGAATCTCTTTGTTCTCCTGAAGCGACTGCATCACCCACAGAACAAAATTCCGGCTCACCTTGTTGGCGACACCATATAATACGTTGGTCCTGAAAATCAAATGATCGATTCCGGAAGCTTTTACTGCGTTCTCGGCTTCCCATTTGGTCAATCCATAATAGTTCAAAGGGTTCGGCCGGCTGGATTCGTTATACGGACCGGATGTGCCATCGAAGATATAATCCGTCGAAATCTGCACAAATTTACTCTTCATCCGCCGCAGCACCTGGACCATCTTCTTTACCGCCGTTGCGTTCACTTTGCGAGCCTGATCCTTCTCCTGTTCGGCCTTATCTACACTGGTATATCCGGCACAATTCACCACAACGTCCGGCCGAATGTCCAATAAGAAATCTTTGAGCTTCGGATAATCGATCACATCGAGTGCGGCATATTCAGCTTCGACCTGCCGGGACTGCACGGATTTTTTCTGAATTCCGGTGGCGACCACCCGGAAATGCGGAGCAAAAGCCTCCACCACCTTTTGTCCTAATAAGCCGTTCGCTCCTGTGATCACCACAGTTTTATGTGACTTTCTGCCTACCATAGATTGTTCAGATTCAATATGGAAGCCGCGATACAGCGACTGGCATACCCGGCTATATCTTTTTTATGCGGCATCCATTTTCCTTAAATACATCCATGCGTTTTTCCATTTCCTCGTCACTCAGCGCAAGGATCTGTGCAGCCAGTACGGCAGAATTTCTTGCCCCGTGTTTCCCAATCGCAACTGTTGCGACGGGCACTCCACCGGGCATCTGCACCATGGAATGTAACGCATCGATGCCGTCCAACGGTCCCGACGGAATAGGCACACCGATTACCGGCAGTGTGGTATACGAAGCCAGCACCCCGGGCAAATGAGCTGCCAACCCTGCCCCGGCAATAAGCACCCGAAAGCCGTTCTTCTTCGCATTCTTTGCAAATTCCCGAACGTCTTCCGGTGTCCGGTGGGCGGATGCGATTTTCAGTTCATATTCGATGCCAAACCCTTCGAGGTACTCAAAACAATCCTCCATGGTCTGCTGATCTGATGCAGAGCCCAACACAACCCCGACTCGAGCCATACACTACCTCCATTTCGTCTTTATCGATTTGAAAGATACAAAACGTCACTTTCAGCCGCAAAACCTAAATCAGCCGGTTTTCCGGGGATTCACGCCCGACGTGAATGTTGCGATAATGATTTCCATCTGTCGCAGGTATACTAGTTTTTTCATATCAGGGGCAAATAACTGACCATCAATATAATACAGCCGTTGCAGTTCCGGATCGTAATAGGCGGCGCCGGTGAACGGACCGCCCTTGGCTTCTATCTCATGTTCCCAGAGACCTCGCAGGCGCACTGCCGGACGGCCATCCAACGTCATTTCTTCCACCTGAACATAGTCCGTATTGGTCCGGATATCGCCATATTTATCCTGGCTAACCAATTGACGCAATCGCAGCGCTGTGGTAGAATCAACATTCACAGGCTCGTCTACTTGTTCCCAGTAAACACCAAGCCATCGAATCGGCAAATGGCGACCAACCCAGAAGAAGTTCTCGTTAGGCCACTCTTCAAGGATCACCCAATCTCTGGGAATTCGAACCATCCAGTTATAGGTTTGCTCTAACCGGTTTTCAAGGCGTTTCTGCTCGTATCGTCCGAAGAGGTATTTCCGCTGGCGCTGGTTGAACATTTCATCAAAGTATCCCCTCACCTCCTTCCCCCGTTGTCTTATCACATGAGTAAACGCTGGTTCTCCCGGTGCGGTTACGATGGCCAGAAGTTGCTGTGCTCTCCAGGGGTTCTCTTTCTTCGCCACGTTCACCTCACCTGATCTCAGGGATTCTACCAGATCCTTCGAAAACACCCGTTCGACGAATTGCAGGGATGGGGAATTTGCCCGCAGTAGCGAGAGAATGAGAATACTCTTATAATCCATAAACTGGGTAAACCGGTCGGGAGAGATCCGGCTGATATTATACCAGACCTCCGGTTGAGGTGTGGGGATCACCTGAGCAAAAGTCTCCTGCACCAGATCCCGGGTCCGCTGCCAATCGGTTGAATCGGCGACCACTATCAGGACATCCGGTTCACCTATGGCATCACGTTTTAGTCCACAGCTGGTGAACCCCAATACAAGAATGACAAGCAGAACCGTGAGTTTACGCATGATCTTACTCCCTTCGCAAAATATACACTGAGGCCGACGCCCGGCGTGCAGTGGATTGGAAATCGTGGATATATGATCCGAGAATTGAATTCAACATATACAGCGGACGGTATCGTCTGTGGAAAAATCTATGATACAAATTTTCACTATAGAGAACATTATAGAGCGTATCCAGCCAGAGATTCCGGGTGGCGATCAGCCGTAACTTCACTCCGGTAATCAGTCTGGCAACGTCCTTCTCGGTAAAGTGATAGAGATGCCTGGGAGTGTCCAGGGCAACCCACTCCTCCTGATATCGCTTCATATCCCAGGAATCCACATTGGGCATTGCTAAAATGAGTACCCCATCTTTCTCCATCAACCGGACGAGATTTTCCAGAGCATCCCTGAGCTCATGCATATGTTCCAGCGCATGCCAGAGAGTAATCGCATCAAAATGGCGCTCACACAACGCCTCCAGTCCGGCATTCACGTGCAACCCCTGCCCAACCGCGAACTGTCTGGCACGCTGATCCGGCTCCACCCCGGCCACGGACCACCCCGTGTTCCGCATATACCGGAGAAACTCCCCGGTACCACATCCCACGTCCAGCAAGCTCCCTTCCTGTCGAAATGATTCTATGAGAATGCGTTTTCTCCAGAGAGAGAACTTCCGAATCCACGCGTACAACAGGTCCTTCAAAGTTAAGCGATCTTTGATGGAAAGAAAGGGATCATATTCTCCGGCTGAGTAAAACGACTGAATAGAATGCTTATCCGGTCTCGGATTCAGGTACCGAAATCCACAATCCTGACAGCTGACAATCGAATAGATCTGATCGGGGATCACCCCGAATCGGTCATGGACACTCCGCCAGTGTTCATCATTCTTACTCCCGCATAAAGGACAGGGGATGGTTTCCCACTGTATCGCCCTACTCATTCTCTTCGATAAAGGTAAAGTCTGCCTGCCGATCCTCCACGGAGACGCTGTCAACCCGCACGCGCACCCGATCTCCAAGGCGATATCGCTTCCCGGTTCGCTTCCCTAACAGCTGGTATTTATCCTTGTCGTAAATATAGTAGTCACCCCTCATGCGGGAAAGAGGCACCAGACCTTCCACCATGTAATAAGTGAGCTCGACAAAAGCTCCGAAGGAGGTGACTCCGGATATAATACCGTGAAATTCCTCCCCCACCTTCTGTGACAGAAATTCCATCGATTTAATTTTTGCGTACTCCCGCTCCGCTTCCAATGCATTGATCTCCATTTCCGAACTTTGATCACAGGTCTCTCGCAGATATTCCATCAGGGAATCGGTGTCCTTTGGTCTTTTGGTTTGATACTGCTTCAGCAGGCGATGAACAACCAAATCCGGATACCGGCGAATCGGAGATGTAAAATGTGTGTAGACACCGAAGGCGAGTCCGAAATGGCCAAGGTTGTCCGGACTATACCGGGCCTTACTCATGGACCGCAGAGCGACTTTTTCCACAAAGTACTTGAACTCCAGATTTTCCACAATATCCAGAATATTCCGGAAATCTTCCGGATTAATCTCTCCGTTCACCTGATACGTGATCCCTAAATTTTTCAGGAGTGTCATAAACGATGCCAGGTCATCACTGGGGGGTTTTTCATGGATGCGGTAAACAAATGGCAGCCGGCTATCTGTTTTATCACTTTGATTATAGATGTGTTCGGCGATGGTGCGGTTGGCAAGCAGCATAAATTCTTCGATGAGCCGGTGCGAATGGAGTCGTGCGCTGGGCCGAACCTCATACGGGATCCCGTGCTCGTCCAGTGAGAAGATAGGTTCCGGGATATCGAAATCGATGCTTCCCATTTCCGACCGCTGGCGCTGCAACGTAAGGCTCATCATCTGCATGAGATGAATGGTCTCAGCGAATTTATGGGAAGCCCCTTTAATAACATTTTCCACTTCTTCGTATGTGAAGCGGCAGTCACTGTGAATAACTGACTCGGTTATCTGGTAATCATACACAGTTCCACTGGAATCCAGTTCCATGATCACACTGAACGCCAGTCGATCTTCGTCTGGTTTCAGGCTGCACAAATCGCTGGAAAGCCGCTCCGGCAGCATAGGAATAACGTGCTGGACAAAATAGACCGAAGTGCCCCGCTTCCAGGCTTCCCGATCAATCGCCGATCCCTGCCTGACAAAATGGCTCACGTCCGCGATGTGCACGCCGAGTTCAAATCGACCGGTTTCTTTCTGCCGAAAGGAGACCGCATCATCGAAATCTTTGGCATCCTCCGGATCGATGGTAAAACACAGCGTATCACGTAAATCCAGGCGCCGTTTGAGCTCGTTCTTCCAGTCCGGTTCTGCCAGTTGTTTTTCTTCGTGTTTGACGTCGTCCGGGAACTCGAGATCGAGATCTTTGGACTTGGCAACAATCCGCAAATCCATTTTCGGCTCATCAGGAAATCCCAGGACATCGGTGATATACCCATGCGGATTATCCCGGGGATCCGCCCAGTCTTCCAGTTGTGCAACCACGATCTGTCCATTTTGGATCGGCTGCTTCCCGTCCGGCTGGATTTTATCCGGCGGGATGTACAGGGGAGACTTCAGCCGATCATCCTCCGGATACACCATTCCACCGCCATTGTACTTTCGGAAAACTCCCACAATGTTTTCCATGGAACGCTCGAGGACTTCCAACACCTTGCCCTCAGGATTCTTACCAAAACTTTGTTTAAATACCAGAGCTCTGACCAGATCGCCATCCATGGAATTGGCAAGATTATCATAGCTTATGAAGATATCCCGCTCGTTGTCCATGAGCACAAATCCGAAGCCTTTGGAGGTGATGGACAGATCACCGGTTACTATCCTCTTCTCTTGCGGATAGCTGTACCGATTACTCTTGAAGCGCTCGATTTCTCCCTGATCGCTCATCTGTCGCAATATATCCTTGAACTCCGGATAATTTTGCTTCGGAATGTGTATCGCTTTGGACAGCGTTTTCTGTTTGTAGGTATTTTTCGGGTGATTCTTTAAAAAATGTAAAACTTTGTTGCGTACTTCTTTTTGATTCAAACCCATAGTAATCTCTCTGATTAACCTCGCTTATCTACTAAAATTTTCTTCAGAAAAACATTTATATATCGATTGTCCGTATTGATAAAATTTTTCCGGAAACGACGCATACCTACCTATCCTCTCATATCTCGCCTTACTGACATTCACTGCCTGATCGCCATTCAAATAACTTCGGATAAAAATAAGGATTCTCATTTCCTTTTCCAACTTCGCGTATATTCCTCTCCTGCGATGTCTAAGTTCTAAGAATATGTTCGAGTGAGTCATCATCCACCGGTAACATGCTGTGAAGTTGGGGTGTCCGGTTTTTGTCGGCAGGCAGATTCGGACAGCGATACCTGCGTTTGCTCTGTGACAAAAGACCGAAGTGGTGTATTGATTTCGATTAAATGCCCGGGAGACCGAATATTCTATGCCGATTGGGATTTCCCGCATTTCGTGCAAAACCGGGCCTCTTCCGGAATGGACTTCCCACAGTGGATACAATATTTGGTTGTATCGGTACCGGCCTCGGTTTGTTCGTACGGCTCATCCGCTGCGCTTTCCGCCTTTTCTGCCACTTCATCCGTCGCTTCACGGGTTCTCGACTGCATGACAAAATACAGCACGCCCCCGAC
>DATFLS010000088.1:0-2827 GCA_035267465.1 bacterium | reverse complement strand
GGCGCTTGAAACACATGATTCCGCAATCAGTCCGAACGCCCTCGGCTGCGGGTGTCTTTTATCCCGCTGATCCTCGGCAGCTGCAAATTCTAATCAGGGATCTGCTGAGTGCGATTGAAGCGCCGCATTCCATCCAGGGACCCATCATTGGCGGAATTGTTCCGCATGCAGGATATCGGTACTCCGGTACGGTGGCCAGCCAACTATACGTATCGATCCATTCCCTGCACCCCCAACGTGTCATTCTTATCGGACCCAGTCATTATCAGTATTTCGGGTACAACGCCGTTTATGACGGAACAGTATTCAGCACGCCGCTCGGACACCTGGGAGTGGATCAATCATTCGCAGAGAAACTGTGCCAGCATCCACTGATGACATTGAGTTCTGAAGGTCATGGGAAAGAACACGCCATTGAAATTCAGCTGCCATTCCTGCAGGAAATCTACTCACATCCATATTCGATAGTTCCCATAACGATGGGGAATCAGCGGCAGGAGACTACCAAAAAACTGGCACACGCGCTCCTGGAAACCTGGGAATCGGATCAAATCGTGCTGGCGAGTTCGGATCTCTCTCACTTTTACGAGTATCAAAAAGCCGTTGCAATGGATTGCCGATTTTATGACCTTCTGGTTCGGGCGGATATCGAATCGCTCTGGGGTGCTTTGAACTGCCATGAAATTGAAGCGTGTGGGTTCGGCCCGGTTATGACGCTGTTGCAGGTGGCAAAAAGTCTTGGAATCGGGGATATCAAAATTCTGGCGTGCGGGAACTCGGGAGATGTAACCATGGACAGAAACACAGTCGTCGGGTACCTTTCGGCTTTGATATATGGAGTAAGTGAATGAAAGAGGAGGACCACCAGGGATTACGCGCTTCTCCCAGAGAATGTATTTCCATCGATTCCGGATCTTCTCTCCCGGAGTCATTGATAAAATCCATATCATGCCTTCGGACCGGTTATTCAATCCGGAGTGCATATCATACTGCTCGCAGGGCAGGGCATCTTGCGTATAATTTCGGAGAGGAGAGTGAAGTGCAGTCAATTGGTTCCGGAACGTGAATGAGCCCTGAGCTACCTGCGTGATATTGTATGAGATACGCATGTTCCATTTCGCAGAAGTCATGGAAGAAGTAAGTAGATAAAAGAAGATAAGCAATATGAAGGAAAATGAATTTATCCTCGTCGGACCGGGAAACGTGGGGTTGACAGTGGCCTCTTTGCTGACAGAACATGACTTTCGGTGTAAACAGGTTGTCACCCGGATCGCCGAGGGAGAAGAAGAAATTCGAGAGTGGCTGGGAGAGGAGGTCCCGATTATAGCATGGGAGGACTGGCGTCCTGTCCCCGCAGATTTTGTGCTGGTTGCCACGCCCGATGATACCATAGACAAGATGGGCTTGCTGCTGGCGCAGAAGTATCAGGATCAGGAGCAGAAGAAAGCGGTATTCATTCATTTTTCAGGCATCCAGAGTTCGTCGGAATTTCAACCGTTGCGTGATTTCGGGTTCCAGGCTGCTTCCTTACATCCGTTACAAACCATTCCCTCTGTGGAAATCGGCCGGGAAGCGATTCTGAATTGTGCCTGGGGGGTTGAGGGCGATGCGCCGGATCTCTGCAAGAAAATCGTGCGGACACTCAACGGAACCTGTCTGAAATTGACGGCGGACAAAAAAGTGGCCTATCATCTCGCAGCGGTCTTTGCATCCAACCTGTTGGTTGCCCTGGAGGCGATTGCTGTGGATATCGCTGCCGAAGCCGGAATTAGCCGTGAGAAATTTCTGGAGGATTTTGCACCGCTCATTCGCCAGACCCTGGAGAATTTACTGGAGCATGGTCCCAGCCACGTGGTGACCGGCCCGATCAGGCGGGCGGACAGCAGTACTATCCGGAAGCATCTGAACTGGCTTCAGAACGCCGACGAAAAGTATAATATCATTTATCGTGAGCTCTCGCATTACCTCACCGAGGTCCTGCTCGCTGAAGATAATATCAGTCTCCAGGATGTGGAAACTATCATTGAAACGCTGGACGAAACATCTTGAAACGGTACGTATCTCCTTGGTATATTTACCATAATCTAATTAAAAATAATCACTTGTCATTAAAAGGTAACTTTATGAGATTTTTTATCAGAACTATTCTCCTGGCTGGTGCCGTCCTCTTTTGTACAGGGCGAATACATGCGCAGCCAACCGTGAATAATTTCACACTTTCCGTTTGGCCGGAATATGATCATCCGGGCGTACTAGTCGTGTTCAATGGCCGGTTTGATCAGTCCGAGATTCCGGTGGACGTTGCGTTCCCCGTACCCGAACGCGCCCGATATGCACTCGTGGCAGGTTCCACGGATACCACCCGGAACCAAATGATTCCGGTGCCGATCCAGGATAGCGAAACCGGCCAGGAGATCCGCTTCACCGCGGTCCATCCGGTTTTTCACGTTGAATTCTATTACAACCCCTTCCAAACCAACAATCCCCATCGGCATTACACGTATGATTTCGTTTCAACTGTTGGGATCGATTCATTAATCGTGCTATTGCAGCAACCCCTCACTGCCCAGAGCTTTTCTGCTGAAATTCCCATCGACACACAATTGCAGGATAATCATGGAATTATCTATCATCAGAGACAGTACGCTGGTGTGGAAGCCGGGGATACCGTGCATGTGGAAGCGCATTATGAAAATCCCCAGGGAAGTCTCACCACTGATGTGCTCCAGGCACAGATGGGCGGTGGCCAGCAAAACGCCAGCGTCCCACCCAATCAACCGGGTGAAAGCGGCGGCCCCTCCCTCTGGTTATTGCTGGTCGTGGTCGG
>DATFLS010000087.1:0-5034 GCA_035267465.1 bacterium | reverse complement strand
TCGAGATGATGTCGACCGCTGCCGCCCGATATGATTTTGACCGATTCGGCGCCATGCCCCGGTCGTCTCCCCGGCAGGCGGACGTCATGATTGTTGCCGGGACGGTGACCATGAAAATGGGGCTCCGGGTGCGTCGTCTCTGGGAGCAGATGGCCGATCCCAAATATGTGATTTCCATGGGCAGCTGTGCCACCTCCGGGGGGCCGTACTGGCAGCATGGATACCACGTATTAAAAGGAGTTGACCTGGTGGTCCCGGTGGATGTGTACGTGCCGGGATGCCCGCCGCGGCCGGAAGCCTTGCTGGAAGGGTTGATGAAGCTGCAGGAGAAAATCAAAAAAGAGAAAACGTTTGCGAAACTTGAAGAGTAGATGACACGAGCGGATATTTACACCCGGCTGGCGGACCAATTCGGTGACAGTATTGTTGAATTCAATGATGAATCCTTGCAGCGATATATTCGTATAGAACCTTCCGGGTGGTATGCCATTGCCACCTTCCTGAAAGAGGATCCTGATTTCGCCTTCGATTCCCTGATGTGCATTGCCGGCGTTGATCGCGGTCCCAAAGAGGACCAGATGGAAGTGGTCTATGCACTCTTCTCCATGACTCACCGGCACAAGATCACCATCAAAATTTCCGGGCCGCGGGCCGATTTCCATGTGCCGTCGGTGGAATCCGTCTGGCGATTGGCCGACTGGCATGAACGTGAGACCTACGATATGTTCGGGATAGTGTTTGACGGACACCGCCGCCTGAAAAGGCTCCTTCTGCCGGAAGATTGGGAAGGATTTCCCCTCCGTAAAGACTATCAGGTGCAGGACTACTATCACGGGATTCGGGTCCCCAAAATTAAACCCAAAAAATTAACACCGTAAATATATGCGCGACCTTCGCACCGAAGAGATGACCCTGAATATGGGACCGCAGCACCCGAGTACCCACGGGGTGCTCCGGTTGAAGCTCCGGACTGACGGTGAAGTCGTCACCAGCGTGGAACCGGTGCTGGGCTATCTGCATCGCTGCTTCGAAAAACACGCGGAGAACCTGGAGTATCCCGGGGTGATTCCCTTCGTGGATCGGTGTGATTACCTGGCGTCCATGAATAATGACCACGGATATGCCTTGGCAGTGGAACAGTTTCTGGATATCGAGGTGCCGGAGCGCGTGGAATACATCCGGGTCATCTTCGCTGAGCTCCAGCGGATTGCCAGCCACCTGGTGGCCTTCGGCACGTTCGGACTGGACGTGGGGGCGTTTACTCCCTTCCTGTATGCATTCCGGGAACGCGAAATGATTCTGGATCTGTTCGAGATGACTTGTGGTGCCCGGTTGTTGTATAACTATATCTGGGTGGGGGGATTGTCACATGATATTCCGCCCGGGTTCGTGGAGAAAACCTACCGGTTCCTGGAACACTTCGAACCGAAGATCAAAGAATACAATGATTTGTTAACCAATAATAAAATATTCATCGAGCGCACCGCTGATGTGGGAATGTTGCCCAGAGACGTCGCCATCAGCTACGGGGTGACCGGTCCGCAGCTCCGGGCCTCGGGGGTGGACTGGGACTTACGGCGCGACGAACCCTACAGTATTTATGACCGGTTTGACTGGAAAGTCGCAGTGGGAGTGGATGCGTACGGGGAGCTGGGCGACTGCTGGAATCGGTATTATGTGAAGATTCTGGAGATGCAGGAGAGCGCGAAGATTGTCCGGCAGGCCCTGGATAATCTCCCGGTGGAAGGGGATGTGCATGCGGCCATTCCCAAGAAGATCCGTCCGCCGGAAGGCGCCAATTATTTCCGCAGTGAAAACCCGCGGGGGGAACTCGGGTTCTATATTGTCAGCGACGGCGGGACCACGCCCTTCCGGGTGAAAATGCGATCACCGGCCCTCTCGAATCTCGGGGTAATCGATGAGATAGCCAGCGATTGGCTGGTGGCGGACGTGGTGGCCATCCTTGGCAGTCTGGATATTGTACTCGGAGAGATTGACAGGTAATTCTATGCAGGGACTCATTCAGTTTTTTCAGCACATCGGGCTGGCGAGTCAGTTCTGGGCAACGGTGTTGTCCACCATCATTTATGCCGCGGCTGTGTTCGGATTTCTCGCCGTATTTGCGCTGGTGGCGGTGTATCTGGAACGAAAGGTCTCCGGGCATATGCAGGACAGGCTCGGCCCGATGCGGGTGGGCTGGCACGGTTTTCTGCAAACGGTAGCGGACACCCTCAAACTACTGGCCAAAGAAGATATCATTCCCCGGAATGCCGACCGGGTGCTGTTCATTCTGGCGCCGGTGGTGCTGTTCGTGGGAACGTATCTGGTGTTTGCCGCTTTACCGTTCGGGCCCGGTATCATCGGAGCCGACCTGAATATCGGATTGTTTTACATCATTGCCGTGTCATCACTGGTGGTCATTGGGATTATTATGGCGGGATATTCCTCCAATAATAAATGGTCTCTGTACGGCGGCATGCGATCGGCTGCCCAGATTGTGAGTTATGAAATTCCGGTGGGGCTGTCCTTATTAATTGGAGTGATGATGACGGAGACCCTGAACCTGGGAGTGATGGTGCAGGCCCAGGAAACAGGTATTGCGGGTCTCGGCGGCATCCTGGGATGGAATTTCATCCAGAACCCGTTCGCGTTCATTGCTTTTTTTGTCTATGTGGTCGCCGGAACCGCGGAAGCCAACCGGACACCGTTCGACCTGCCAGAGGCGGAATCGGAGCTGGTGGCCGGCGCGTTTACTGAATACTCCGGGATGCGCTGGGCCTTCTTCTTCCTGGCAGAGTATGCCAATATGTGGATTGTGGCCGTGCTCGGCGCAGTGGTGTTCCTGGGCGGATGGAATTCTCCTATTCCCGGCGATATCTATGTGCCGGGGATTGTCTGGCTCTTCGTGAAGGCGTTCGCTATCGTGTTTGTGCAGATCTGGGCCAGGTGGACGTTCCCCCGGATTCGGGTGGATCAGCTGATGACCACCTGCTGGAAGTACCTGACGCCAATCGCCTTTTTCAATTTGATTGGCGTGGGCTTCTGGTTAATGATGAGCCCGTTCTAGAAGCCGCAGCCTGCCCCGATTATTTCGGGGAATGGACGCGAATGAACACGAATCATTCTAAGAGATGAATAGTACGCAGATAATCAGAGGAAAAAGAGAGAGAAAAGAGGAAAGAGGGGGCTTTGTGAGGTTCCGAGGGAGATCACGGGAGCATGGGAGACCCCGTTCCTTCCTCCTTCTGCGGTCAGCAGTTTTCTCTGTTTGCCTCTGTGTGTTACCAGATAACATCGGGATGAAATCATGAGCAGTATCATACAATATTTCAGGAACATAAAAGACGCGGTTATCACCACCGGGATCGGATTTGGCGTGACCTTTCGTCATCTGTTCACCCGATCTGTCACTTTGCAATATCCCACGGAACGGTGGGAACTGCCGGAGCGATCCCGGATGCAGTTATACATGGATTGGGACGACTGTATCGGCTGTTTCAAATGCGCCAGAGCCTGTCCGGTGGATTGTATCCATATCACCACCACCAAGGTTCCCAGGGATTTTGATCTGGGAGAAACCTCCGGCGGAACACCGAAGCGTTTGCTGGTGGAGCAGTTCGATATCGATATGTCGGAATGCATGTACTGTGCTCTCTGTGTGTATCCCTGCCCGGAAGATTGTATTTATATGATCGGCGAATACGAATTTTCGGTGTATGACAGAGGCGATCTCATTTACGATTTTGCGCCGGTTCCGGAGGATCTGAGACAGAAGGCATACGCGGCGATCGAGGAAGAGAAGAAAGCGAAGGCCAGGGCGCGTGAGAAGAAGAGACGGGAGGCATCCAGGCAGGAAACCTCCGAATCAGAACACCAGGATTCAGAAGGAGACTGAGAGCCAGCGGGATGATTGGGGAAATCATATTCTACTTGTTCGTGGCAATTACTGTCGCGTCCGGATGTATGGTCGTTTTCAGCAGAAAGCTCACTTACTCGGTGTTCGCCCTCCTGGTTACTTTCTTCGGGGTAGCCGGGTTGTACGTTTTTCTGGAAGCTGATTTTCTCGCGGCCGTCCAGTTGTTGATCTATGTAGGAGGTGTCCTGGTACTGCTGTTGTTCGGCGTCATGCTGACCGGGCGCATTGTGGACGTGCGTATTTCCCATGGATCGGCCAACCGGATAGTCGGTGGGATTGCTGCTCTCAGTATGGCGGGGATATTGGCTTTTGTCATACTGACTACGACATGGAATACGGTGGGAGCCCACACGATTTCCGATACCGTTACCACCATTGGAAACCTGTTAATGACTAAGTGGCTGTTGCCGTTCGAAATCGCGTCGATATTGCTGCTGGCGGCGCTGATTGGGGCAGCCATGCTGGCTCGTCGCCCGGGAAGCGAGTGACCCCATTATGAATCATCTGGAAGTGTACCTTGTGGTGAGCGCAATCCTGTTCTCGCTGGGACTGTTTGCCGTTATCACCCGTCGCAATGCCATCGCTGTGCTGATGGGGGTCGAACTCATTTTAAATGCGGCGAACATCAATTTTGTTGCCTTTACCAAATTCAGCACCCTGACCCTCGACGGCCACATTTTCGCCATTTTCGTGATTATTGCCGCCGCTGCGGAAGCCGCGGTGGCCCTGGCTATCATCCTGAATATTTATAACAACTTCAACACGATAAACGTTGATGAGGCGGCTTCACTCCGTGGGTAGTAACTGAGGACTGGCTATGATTGTGTACGCATATTTTATTCTGTTTCTTCCGCTGCTGGCATTCGGTATCCAGATGTTTTTCGGGAAGCGCCTCCCCCGCCAGGGTGATTTTATCAGTGTCGGAGCCGTCCTCCTGACGCTGGCGCTGTCCATTTCGCTGTTCGCGCTCATTCTGGTTCTGAATGATCCGGAATTTCATATGGAGCACCAGTTCGACTGGATCAATCTGGGAGAGTTCCGGGTGCAGCTGGGCGTGTACCTGGATAATGTCTCGGTGATTATGCTGTTCGTCGTGGCGATGATCAGTTCGCTGGTCC
>DATFLS010000086.1:0-4013 GCA_035267465.1 bacterium | reverse complement strand
TCAACGGCATACGGTCTGGGATCGAAGACCTCCTCAGGCGCGAATCCTCCGTGGGAACAAGTGGTGATATTCCGGATGGTGTTTCCGCCTCCGCCCGCCGGAGTTAAACCAACTTCCAGCAGCCGGTTCAACACCTCTGGTGTGTCCTCAATAGCTACTGCATGCAGCTGGATATCCTGGCGAGTGGTCACATGCAGGGTTCCGTTCCCATAGGATTCACTCAGTTCGGCCAGGCACCGCAATTGGGGAGCAAGCAGTGTAGCGCCCGCCACCCGGACCCGGACCATATACAGTCCCTCCTGCCGCTGGGCGTAAATACCCCGGGGCACCCGGCGGGCTTTGAAGATCTCTTCCGAGAGATTCCCCCGCACGTAGTCCCGGACATCAACCGCATGTTGTTCCGTTTCCCGGTACACTCGCGCGGGAATGGTATATATGACATCCATAATATTCCTCCGAATTATGCTATTGTTCTCTCAATCAACCCAGTTTCTTAGTACAGAAACCTGAAGTGATTACATCAGGTCTCTCCTGCGCCGATCTGCCTGATTTGTATTACATGGAATAGGTATTACTCAAACATGCAGACCACATTCGGTTTTCCGGAGCCCGGGCCATCGGCCGGCACGCTGGTTGGTCCGATCTGCCACCGGTTCCGTCAATGGTTCATCGCCGATGGAAAGATACCCCCGATCATGGAGTCGATTGTAAGGAACCTCATGTTCACGAACATAGGAAAACACCTGCTGTAATGACCAATCTGCGCATGGGTTCATTTTAACCAACCCATGTTTTTCATCCCAGTGGATCAATTTAGTGTGCCGGCGGATAAGTGACTGATCTCTCCGAACACCGGTGATCCAGACGTCATGACTTTGCAGAGCCCTGCGCATTTGTTGCAATTTGGTGAGCTCGTGAAATCGTTCGATGTCCTGTTCCCAGAGATTCGGACCGTATTGAGCCTCGAATGTTTCCCGGGTCTCCGCTCCGGTTGGCCGATAAATCCGTAGATTCAAATCGTATTTTTGACGCATTTCCTGTACCAGACGTATGGTTTCCGGGAAATGATACAGCGTATCCAGAAAGATGACCGGAATTCGGAACCCCAGCCTTCGATAGTATATATCCATCAACGCTACTGTACTCAATCCGAAGGATGAGGCCATAATCGGCCTGCGAAAGTTCAACCAGATCCACTGCAGCCGTTTATCGATGGACATGTTCTCCAATTGTGTGTTGATGAACTCATAATTGATTCTGTTGTGATCCATGCTCTATTCCTTCCCCAGCCTGCTAATTGTCCGCCTTTTGCTGTCCGGAGAGTCAGGCGACATCAGCGTATACCGGCCTGCTGAAAATAGAAATGGCTACTTCGCATGCCGGCATGCGAAGAATGACCACCAGGAACTCTGGCAATCAACCAACAATGGACACTGGATTTTGGGTTATAAAGGTAGACGAATTACTTCATACACCCACAACAGAAACAACATCGAAAAGAAGACCGGCCGGAAAAATGGGGAGCAAGTGTGAACCGGCTTATGCAGGTTTGTGAACCGCGTCTCTGCTTCTTTCCGATCATATGTATACCCTCATCTATAATCAGAGTATTATTTCTTAATTATTGAATCGAATTTTACGACACCATGTATCCGTGGTCAAGACTTTTTTTCCGACCAGAATCTCCTTCATGCAACTGCAATCCATTATGGCAGTGATTGACCGAAACCTTCTATCGGCTGCTTTAGATACGCAGTACCCTGCTATCACCAGTCACTCCATACGGTGTTTCAGTTGTTATCGAATTCACCAACATAGCATTTCAAAAACTGTACCACTAGGAGGAGATAAAGGATCAGGAGAGACTGCAATATAGTGATCAGAACCGGGTGAGGTACAGAACCGGCAATGTGTATTTCCGAATCACCACACGCAGCCGTGTGGACTATTCTACACTGCGCTGCATTACATTCCCGGTTTCGAAAACAAGGGAACGGCTCCTTCATTCCCCGTGAAGTTCCACCGTGTTTGTATCAGGTTTGCTGGATTTGGGGAGCGAGATCCTGCCGGCGTAAGAGCTGGGCATTTATCGCCACAATCACAGTACTCAGCGACATCACCAGCGCCCCCACCGCCGGCGACAGAAGTATGCCGATTGGCGCCAACACACCGGCTGCCAGGGGCAGCGCTATGATATTGTATCCGGCCGCCCACCAGAGGTTCTGGATCATCTTGCGATAATTGGCCCGGCTGAGCCGGACGATCTTCACAATATCCAGCGGATTACTCTTCACCAGGATAATCCCTGCCGATTCGATGGCCACATCGGTCCCGCTTCCGATGGCGATCCCCACATCCGCCCGGGTCAAGGCCGGCGCATCGTTCACTCCGTCTCCCACCATTGCCACCCGTTTGCCCTGTTGTTGTAATTCCCGTACTTTTTGATCCTTGTGTTCGGGAAGGACTTCCGCGAAGTAGTGATCAATCTCGAGTTCTTCTGCCACTGACTGGGCCACGGCTTCGGCATCCCCGGTCAGCATTGTTACTTCCAGTCCCATGTCATGCAGCTGCCGGACTGCCTGGCGACTCTCATCCCGGATCACGTCGGCCAGTGCGATTCCACCGAGCACCTGTTGATCCCGAATCAGATATACTGTCGTCTGTCCCTTCTGGTCGGTCTCCTGCTGAAACTCATCAAAGGCGGAGGGGAGAGCCTGATCCAACATCTCCAGCAGCCGGGGCCCACCCAGGTACACAGTTGAACCATCGCTTTCGGCCCTCACTCCACGGCCTTTCATAGCTTCGAAATTCGAGACAGCCGGTACTGAGAGATCCCGCTGCCTGGCAGTCTCACGGATTCCCCGGGCGATGGTGTGCTCAGAATCCCCTTCAATTGCGGCGGCCAGTGCCAACACGTCATTCTCGGAATGGCTATCAACCGTTGCGATACGAACAACGCCGAACTCTCCCCGGGTGAGCGTCCCGGTTTTGTCAAACATCACCGTGGTGATTTCCCTGGCTTCTTCCAGTGCCAATCGATCTCGCACCAGGATCCCATTGCTGGCACCCAGGGAGGTGGTAATCGCCACCACTAATGGAACCGCCAGTCCCAGTGCGTGAGGACAAGCAATCACTAACACAGTGGCTACCCGGGCTACGACGTCAACTCCGAACCCGACCGCAACGGTCCAGGCAATGGCCGTTATCACCGCGATACCCAAGGCGATATAAAACAGCCAGCCGGCCGCTCGGTCTGCCAGTATCTGGGTATCGGATTTACTCTGCTGGGCTTCTTTCACCATCCGCATGATGCCTGCCAGCGCCGTCTCCTCGCCGGTGGCGGTAATCCGGACGCGCAGGCTGCCGTCGCCGTTAATAGTCCCGCCGATGACCTCATCACCGGCATGTTTCGACACCGGGCGGGATTCTCCGGTGATCATGGCTTCGTTGACGTCCGATTCCCCTTGTTCGATGGTACCGTCAGCCGGGACACTCTCTCCAGGCCGCACCAGTACAAGATCTCCGGACTGCAGGTCGGTGGCGGGCACTTCCTCGGTTTCGCCATCCGACCGGATCCGTTCCGCCGTATCCGGCATGAGTTTGGCAAGTTCATCCAGCGCACCGGACGCCTGGCGGACGCTGCGCATTTCAATCCAGTGGCCTAATAACATAATATCGATCAGAGTGACCAGTTCCCAGAAGAAACCGGTCCCGATTGCGATGAATAAACTACCCAGACTGTAAACGAACGCCACAATGATGGCCAGCGAAATCAGGGTCATCATTCCGGGCTTGCGGTTTCGTAGCTCCGGGACCGCCATCTGTAAAAACGGCAAGCCACCGTAGAAAAAAATAATGATGGCAAAGATGGGCGTGATCCACCGGCTACCGGCGAATACCGGCAGAGAGAACCCCAACCACCCCTGAATAGCGGGACTGTAGAGAATGACCGGTATGGAAAGAATCAGCGAAATCCAGAATCGCTGGCGGAACATCTGTTCATGACCGGTGTG
>DATFLS010000085.1:0-3539 GCA_035267465.1 bacterium | reverse complement strand
GAAGCAGGTCAGGATTCTTTCTTCTTCGGATCTCCGGACTTCAGCAAATTGACTGATTGACCTGAAACGACGGCATCATATCCGTATTTGTCCCGGAGTTCTTCGATGGCGCGTACCCGCTTTTCCGACTCCGGTGTGCCTTTTTCGTCCACCCGGAACAATCCCAGTTGCTCGCTTCCGTCGTGCAGGTGGGAGACTCCCACCCCAATCAGGCGGATGCCTTGGGACACATCGGCTGACTCGTCAAACAACCGCCGGGCGGTGGAATACACTTCTTCGTTTCTGTCGGTAGCATTTTCCAGGGTCTGGGCTTTGGTGTGGGTTTCGAAATCCGGATAACGATATTTAATGGTAATGGTGTGCGCTTTTTTCGCTGACATCCGCAGCTTCGAGATCACCTGTCCGGACAGATAATGCAGAATCGAGTGCAGATATTGGCCGTCGCGGATATCCTCGGGAAACGTGATCTCCTTGCTGATGGACTTTCGCTCTCGTTCGGGCACCACGGGGCTCTCCGAAACTCCTGATGCCCGGGCCTGGAGTTGTTCGGCCCGCGTACGATCCCCGAGAACATTGGCGAGTTGTTCCGTCTGGTAATTTGCCATATCCCCGATGGATTGAATGTCGCTCTCCCGCAGTTTTTCGGCGGTCCGGGGTCCGATACCCGGCAATTTGCGAATATCCATGGGAGCCAGAAAGGCGGCTTCGCACCCGGACAGGATCATCGTGATGGCGTTCGGTTTTCCGTAAACCGAGGCGATCTTGGCAATAAGTTTATTGGGACCTATTCCAAAGGAGGCCACCAATCCCAGCTCCCGGACGATCCGATTCCTGATCGTTTCGGCGGCCTGCATGGGTCTCCCGTAGAGCCGTTCGGTGCCGGTGAGATCGAGATAGGCTTCATCGATGGAAGCCATTTCCACCAGGGGCGTATATTCCTCCAGGATCGACCGGACTTTCAGCGAGTATTCGTCGTAATCCCGGAAGCTGCCGCGTAAAAAAATCCCCCGGGGACAGAGTTTTTTCGCTTCGGCCGCGGGCATGGCCGAATGCACTCCGTATTCTCTGGCTTCATAGGAGGCCGAACTGACCACTCCCCGTCCCCCGGGGTCACCGCCTACGATGACCGGTTTCCCCACCAAAGACGGATCCTTCAATCGCTCGACGGCGACGAAGAAACAATCCATATCCACATGGGCAATCCATCGGTCAGTCTTCATGGTCAGGCCTGAATCTTTCTTTCCAGTGATTTGATTCTGTCCTTCCGCACGAATATAATGTTGTACCTCCTGCAACGAACAGCCGGTATGGGAAGTTTCCGGACCGCATCACTTAACTGAATGAATATACGAAGAACTTTGACCGGTTTCCAGGATCTGTGCTCGTCAGAATCACTGGAATGGCAGCCGATGCGCGTGGATGCGGGGTCGCATTGTAACCTCTTTGCACCCTTCCGGATCTAACCCCTGAACTTTGAAAAGAATATGAGCATAGAACCGGCGCGAAACATCGTTGGGAAAATTACATGATATCTGATACTGAAACTTTTATCTTAACCGGATGTAATGTCGGAGAATTACTGAATGATGGTCAGATATATTTTATTCATGTGCCAATGATTCGGAAACGACATGAATTTTAAATGAACCAAGGAGTTGATATGAGTGAGAACAACATTCGAAACGTCATCATTATCGGGTCGGGAGCGGCAGGCTTGACTGCTGCCATCTATAACGCTCGCGCCGATCTGGAACCGCTGGTGTTCGAAGGAAATCAGCCGGGAGGGCAGCTGACCATTACCACGGACGTGGAGAATTATCCCGGCTTTCCGGAGGGCATCATGGGACCTGATATGATGGACAACTTCCGGAAGCAGGCACAGAGGTTCGGTGCGGAAACCCACTTTAAGCACGTCACCAAGGTGGACTTTAGCGAACGACCGTTTCGAGTGTGGGTTGGTGAGGATCTGTACCAGTCGCAAGCGGTCATCATTGCCACCGGCGCCACCGCAAAGACCCTCAAACTGGAGAAAGAGGATGATTTGATGGGGCATGGCGTGTCTGCCTGCGCTACCTGTGACGGCTTCTTTTTCAAAGATAGAGAGGTGATTGTGGTCGGCGGTGGAGATTCCGCCATGGAGGAAAGCACCTATCTGACCAAATTCGCCAAAAAAGTCTATGTGGCGCACCGGCGCGACGAACTCCGGGCCTCCAAGATCATGGCAGACCGGGCGTTCAAAAACGATAAAATTGAATTTCTATGGAATACGGAAGTGGTCGGGCTCCAGGGAGAATCACAGAATGGCGGCCTGAATGCGGTGACCCTGCTGAATAACGAAACCTCGGATACCTACGACAAGTCCATAGACGGGCTGTTTTATGCCATCGGACATACTCCCAACACCTCGCTTTTCGGGGAGCAAATCGACCTGGATGAGAAAGGGTATATCATCACCAAGCCCCGGAACACCTACACGGATGTGGACGGCGTGTTCGCCTGCGGCGATGTGCAGGATTCCGTGTATCGCCAGGCGATCACCGCTGCCGGCAGCGGATGCAAAGCGGCCATCGACGCCGAACGGTGGCTGAACGAACAGGAAGGGTAACGGGTGGAATGTCGAATGATGAATGTCGAATGATGAAGTATAATCGCCCCCTCAATTTCACCGCCTCCCGGACGAAGGAAGCCCTCTTGAAGGGGAGCAAACAGCAGACATCCTGAGAATCCAAATAATTAAACCCGGACTATCTCAGCTAAAACTCTCTAAATCGACTCGGGGATTTTCCTTCTGATATCCGGGATCTCCTGCCGGGGATCTGAGATCACTGTTCGGTATGCTGAGATCCTCCTTCGATGAGCTGAGATCATCTCCCGATGAGCTGAGATCATCTCCCGATGAGCTGAGATCATCTCCCGATGAACTGAGATCGTCTCCCGATGAACTGAGATCGTCTCCCGGAGAGCTGAGATCGTCTCTCGGAGATCTGAGATCGTCTCTCGGAGATCTGAGATCATCGCTGGGAGAGCTGGGATAGTTTCTCCGGAAGCTGAGATCATCTTCACTGGGAATCTGACAGCGGTTTACCTTCCCGAGTGTTCCGGCGACAGGTCTCAGGAGGTCATTTTTCCGCCTGGGTGTTATCTGTGGGAAGATACTGGTCTTTTATCTGAAAGAGATAGTCTCTGGCGGCTTCGTATTCGTTCGGTATGACCCCATCCAGGATGGCTTCTTCGATTTCCTTCTTGAGTTTCCCGACCAGCGGTCCCGGCTGGATATCACAGATTTCCATGATCTCATCGCCCCGCACCGGGGACTGGAACTCTGCCATCTTGTCCTTCTCTTTGACTTCCGCCATCCGTTTGACCACCCGATCGAAATTACTCATATATTGTTTGACCCGCCGCGGGTTTTTGGAGGTGATATCGGCGCGACACAGGGTGATGAGGTCGTTGAGATCTTCTTCGACCTGGATGAGCAAGCGCCGGATGGCCGAGTCGGTCACGCCTTCCCGGGCCAGCGATATCGGCCGCAAATGCAG
>DATFLS010000084.1:0-12906 GCA_035267465.1 bacterium | reverse complement strand
ATTGAACAATCCACCTTCGATGAATCAATCTACTTGGTTCAATCCAAATATCCGCGATTAAGCCGGGGCAGGCAGCGTGCGGTTATCCTCTGGGAAGATGGCTGGCACCAGGGCGTGATCGGAATCGTGGCGTCCAAACTCAAAGAAAAGTACCATCTCCCGGTGATTGTTATTGCCGTCAACGATGGGCTCGGAAAGGGCTCGGCCAGGAGTATTGTCGGGTTTGATCTCTACGATGCCTTCACCGAATGTGCTGACTATTTTCAGGGGTATGGCGGCCATGCGATGGCGGCGGGCCTCTCCATTCATCCTGAACAATTGGAGGCCTTCGAAGACCAGTTTCAACATATTGCCAGCAGGGATATCACCGAGGAGATGCTCACGCCGAAACTCACCCTGGATACGGATATCCGGTTTACGGAAATCGGCTCCCAGCTGATGCAGGCTCTGGAGCGCCTGGGACCGTTCGGGCCAGGCAATATGCGGCCGACGTTCGGCGCCCGGAATCTCACCGTTGCCGGGCTGCCCCGTATCGTGGGGGAAAATCATCTGAAGTTCAAAGTGAAACAAGGCCGGAAAATGCTGGACGCCATCGGATTCCAGATGGGTGAGTACTATGAACTGCTGATTAAAAATGAACCCATCGATCTGGCCTTCGTGGTAGAGAAAAATGCCTGGAATGGCCGGGTATATACTCAACTGAATGTCCGGGATATCGTGCTGACCAGGGATAACAGTTCCCTCCCCAGTTCCCAAGAGCACGTCCCAGAGGAATCCCCTGGGGACAGATGAACCCGGAAAAAAACGGATAACCACAGATAAGAAGAGCTCGCGGTAGAAGCAGGGAGTTTCACAGGTTTCTATAACAGCGAGTAGTCTATCATTTGCACCGAAAAGCAGCTTCCTCTCGGCTCTTCATCATAATGTATTTGCGTTCCCCGGACTTTTATCATTTCCGGATGATCATCTGAACCGAATCACTGAACCCTCCTATACTTTTTTTAATCAGTGGTAATCTGTTTTTTCTGCGTTCATCTGCGTGCTACCCCTGCAGGGGACGGGGTGCGCTTCTCCAAGAAAATCCTCGTAACTTCCTGCATCGTCACCTATATTTATATTTGAACCCGTAGTATGCAGTCAACGATCAGCGAAAGATCAGGCAGAGAATAGAGGAGGAATTTGACATGAGGCGCAGTCATATTTTGGGAACCGGCATGTATGTTCCGGAGAATGTCGTGACCAACCATGATCTGGAGCAGATGATGGATACCAGTGATGAGTGGATCCGGGAGCGGAGCGGGATCGTTGAGCGCCGATTTGTGGAACCAGGAGTGGGACCGGCGGATCTGGGGGTGGAGGCAAGCAAAGAAGCCGTCGAAAATGCCAGCATCACATTACAGGACGTCGATTTTCTTATCTTTGCAACCCTCAGTCCCGAGCATTATTTTCCCGGATCCGGGGTCTTTCTCCAGCGAAAGTTGGGTATTCAGGGGATCGGGGCTCTTGATGTCCGGAATCAGTGCACCGGTTTTGTGTATGCCCTTTCTGTCGCCGATCAGTTCGTGAAATCCGGAATGTACGACCATATTCTGATTGTGGGAGCTGAGGTGCACTCCTCCGGTTTAAACCTGACTACGGAAGGCAGAGACGTGGCTGTATTGTTTGGCGATGGCGCCGGCGCCGCGGTCGTGGGTGCGATTGATCACGATGAGCGTGGAATCTTGTCCACACATTTACATGCTGACGGCGATTATGCCGAGCAGCTGTGGGTGGATGCGCCCTCATCGCTGGAACGGCCATGGATGTCGAAACAGATGATCGAGGATGGCCGGGTCCATCCGAAAATGGAGGGGCGTCAGGTGTTCAAACACGCCAGCCTCAAATTTCCGGAGGTCATCATCGAAAGTCTGGAATCCAATGGGTACACAACAGCCGACCTAAATATGCTCATCCCTCATCAGGCGAATTATCGGATCACACAAATGGTCGCGAAAAAGCTGGGATTAAGCGAAAGTCAGTATATGAGCAACATCCATAAATACGGAAATACCACTGCGGCCTCCATTCCTATTGCGTTGCACGAATCTCTTGCAGATGGCAGGATTACGGAGGGTGATCTGATCTCGCTGGCTGCGTTCGGCAGCGGATTCACCTGGGCGGCGGCGTTGATCCGGTGGTGAATAACGAGACATCCTAACAAAGATAGCACATCCCACCGGGATTCTCCGAAGTCCCAAGAGGGACCCCCATTGGGGGAGTCCTTTGGACCTTGCGGAACGGATTTGCACGGAAAAAATGGATTTACACGGCTGAGAGAAGAGGGAAATCGGAGAATGGAAAACGGAGAACGGAAAAACGGTGAGGGAAGAACGTGCCGTCACCCCAGGTCGTCGTTTGTTGAAGGGGCCTTTCCTGACAGCGGCACCGCAAAAAGATAAAGGATATTCACGAATTCTTACGAATTGAGTACTTCGATTCATGTACAGCAGGATCAGAAATTTTAATTTGAATCCCGAGGGGTGCAGTACTATCTGTGGGTATCCTTTCTTTCCGTGTGTACCCATGTGCTAGCATATCTGAATTTTTTGTTGTCGCAATTAATCTTGATACCCATGGAACCTCCGTTTATATTGGATTTTTGATGAACAAATACAAAAAATAAGAGTAAATGGACTCATGACAGCACAGCTTTCAAAACAGCATCTGCAGTTTCGGGATCATGTACGCGAATTCGCTGAGACAGAAGTCGCCCCGGTTGCTGCCGGGATCGACCGGGAGATGAGGTTCCCGACAGAGTTGGTCACCAGGATGGCCGAGCGGGAATTACTCGGGATCCCATTTCCAGAGAAATATGGCGGTGCCGGGCTGGACACTCTCTCCTACATTCTGGCAGTCGAGGAACTCAGCAAGGTATGTTCGAATACTGCTGTGACACTGGCAGCCCACACGTCCCTGGGCACTTATCCGATTTATCGATACGGATCGGAGAAGCAGAAGAAGACGTATCTCCCCAGGATGATGTCCGGGGAGTGGTTGGGCGCCTTTGGCCTGACTGAGCCAAACGCCGGGAGTGACGCCGGTCGGGTCGAGACAACAGCGGTTCAGGATGGTGATGCCTGGGTGATCAACGGGGAGAAGAAATTTATGACCAATGGCGGTCAGGCGGGGATTATTGTGCTGGCTGCAGTCACCGAACCGAGCGCCGGAACCCGGGGGATTTCCACGTTTATTGTGGAAACTGATACACCGGGTTGTGTGTTAGGAAAACGTGAGGTGAAAATGGGCTGGCGGGGCTCGGATACCCGGCAGGTGCTCTTCGAAGACATGCGGATTCCGGAGAGTAATCTGCTGGGGAAAAAAAACAGAGGATATCTCCAATTTCTGGAAACCCTGGATGGCGGACGTATCAGTATCGCCGCGATGGGACTGGGAGTCGCGGAGGCTTCCTTCTCCGCCTGCAAAGAATTTGTGAATGAACAGCGGATGAACGGGCAAAAATTAAAACGATTTCAACGCCTCAGCTTTCCGCTGGCAGATATGAAAACGCGCATTGAAGCAGCCCGGCATCTGGTGTATGATGCCGCCATGCGCAAAGATGCCGATGAGCCGTATAAAACGGAAGCAGCCATGGCGAAACTGTATGCTACGGAACTTTCCACGTGGGCAGCCTCCAAAGCAGTGCAAATTCACGGGGATTTTGGCTATACGGGCGAATTTCCGGTCGAACGCTTCTTCCGGGATGCCAAGATCCTGGAAATTGGTGAAGGCACATCCGAAATTCAACGATTAGTTATAGCCCGAGAGGTGTTACGAGACTGATTATGGCGAAGAAATCCGAACAAAAAATCACTGAAACGGACGGGACTGGTTTCAAAAAATCCGTCATTCAGCGCCGGAGAAAAAGCACGCAGGAAGAACGGGAGCCCTGGAGGACCAGTCTCTGGATAAAGGTGGGATTTCTGGTGGTGATTCTGGTGGTGACAGCCCTGATGTTTCCGCGCACTGACACGGCTGAATACAATTACGAAGTGAACGAAATCACCAGTGAGCCGATAATAGCCCCGTTTACATTCCCGGTGTTGAAATCGGAGGAAGAGCTGGAGCAAGACCGGCAGCAGGCCCGGCTGGAAGTGCCGTTTGTTTTCGAGAGGCGGCAGAGCGTTGCGGATACGCAGATTACCCGCCTCAATGCGTTTTTTAATGATCTGGCACAGATGCGCTCCATGTATGCGCGATATCAGGCGAACCTGCAGAGACTGAGTGATGCCAGTACTTCCCAGACCTATCAGAAGCTGCAACAACATGTGGCCACTGACTCCTCCGCCCTGGCCTCGATGAGTGAGACAATACAGGAAGGATACGGAATTAACATTATGGAGGAGAAGTGGGATGTGCTTCTCAGCGGACAGGCTCCGGATGAATCAAATGGATTGGTTCCGTATCTTCAGCCGACCCTGGAACGAATTCTGCGTGATCAATTCGCCCAGGGGATTTACGATATCCCGGCCGAAGAAATCGTCAGTAAACAGGTGGCTGTTCAGTATGAAGGAGAAGATGTTATCGAAGCGGCCAAACTGCATTACGACCGCAATGAAGCCTGGATCAATGCGAAACGGCAAATCCGGACGACGATAGGAGAGGAGAATACGGAACTGGTCAATGCGGCCTTCGAGCTGGTAGTGCAGTTTCTCAAACCCAATCTCCTGTTCCAGCAGGAAATTACGGAACGCCGGCAGAAAGAGGCGATGGCCAAAGTACCGATCGGGAAGGGCATCATACTCGAGAATGAAAAGATTGTTGACGCCAATACCCGGGTGACTCCGGAGGTCCAGCGGAAATTAGCATCATTGGCAGCAGCCGAGGCTAAACGCGGCGGAGAGCAAGGACTACTTTCCGACCTGTATACGTATAGCGGGCGCCTGTTGTTTATCGCCATCATCCTGTTCTTTTTCGTGGCGTTTCTGCTGACTTACCGGATGGAAATTTTTGAGGATAACAAGCACCTGTTGCTGATCTCGCTCATTTTTATCCTGTTTATCACCCTGAGTTATTTTATGTATTACCAGTGGGGTCTCTCGGAGTACATTATCCCGATTACGATTGCGGCGATGTTGTTTACCATTGTATATGATGCCCGGGTCGGGTTCTTCGGCACTATCACGCTCGCGATACTGGTTGCCTTCCTCCTGGGGAACCGGATGACGTTTTTTATCACGACCATCTTTGCCAGCACGCTGGCGATATATGCGGTTCGCAGAATTCGGACCCGTAACACGATTTATTATGCCATTCTGTATATCCTGGGAGCCTATTACGTGGCCCTCCTTGCCGCGGAGTTCATGCTGGTCCCGGATATTACACATCTGGGTCAAAACGTCATCTGGGCCTCGGCCAACGGCATTCTCTCGCCATTATTGACTTACGGATTGATTGCCCTGATCGAAATGTCGTTTGGCATTACGACTGATATGACGCTGCTGGAGATGTCCGATCTGAATCGACCGTTACTGAAGCAATTAGCCATGCGGGCGCCGGGCACCTATCATCACAGCGTGGTTGTGGGGAATCTGGCGGAAGCGGCAGCGGAGGCGGTGGGCGCGAATTCGCTGCTGGCCCGGGTCGGTGCCTACTATCACGACATCGGGAAGATGGCCAAACCGGAATATTATATTGAGAACCAGCGCGGCGGAGAAAACAAGCACGACACACTGAAGCCGCAGCTGAGTGCGCTGATTGTGAAATCCCACGTGAAAGAAGGACTCGAACTTGCCAGAGATTATGGACTGCCCACCGAAATAACGGATTTCATACCCATGCATCATGGTACGATGCGGATGGATTATTTCTATCAAAAAGCATTGAAGGAAGCGGAGGAAAACGGTGCCGAAGTCAATGAATCGGATTTCCGCTATGAAGGGCCCAGACCGAACACTAAAGAAACCGGGATCGTGATGCTGTGTGAAGCCATCGAAGCCGGGACCCGTTCCATCCAGAATCCGACCCCCCAGAAATTCCACCAGTTTATCGATATGATCTTTGATAAACGACTCAAGGACGGCCAGCTGGATGAATGCGATCTGACCATTAAAGAGCTCAGCAAGATGCGCCATGCCTTTGTGCCTATACTGTTCGGCATGTATCACCTGCGTATCGAGTATCCGGATCAGGAGACCGAGGACAAAGAGAAACAGCGTGAATGGCGGCGGAACCTGAAAGCCACCAAACCGTGAGCGAGCAGCCTTATTCTGTCACTGTCTCAACCAGCTTCCGGGATCTGGAGTATAACGAAGAACCAGTGGTTCAGATAGTTCAATCAACCCTGGAACTCGAACAATGTCCGGGGGCGACAATTGATATCATTCTTGTTGATGATGAGTACCTTCGGGAACTGAAGTATGAATATTTCAACGAAGATGCCTACACGGATGTCATCGCCTTTCGACTGAATCCATATGAGGAAGCGCTGGTTGAGGGGGAAATCTACATCAGTCTGCATCGTGCGGTGGAGCAGGCGATGGAGTACGATATCACTGCCGATTTGGAGCTGCTTCGCCTTGCGGTCCACGGCACACTGCATCTTCTGGGATATGAAGATGCCACCGATCAAACCAGGACGGCCATGACGCAGAAAGAAGACCGGCAGCTAGCACAAGTTGTGGATCCCCTGATCGTGACGAAGATCCCGGAAGAACCATAGGATTTTCTAAGATCGGCTGGTATCTCGATATCGGTGGCTGAGAAGGCAGGGAGTTTCCGGCTCGGATTACCAATTGATATCGGAGGTGCTCACTGCAGTAAACAGAGCATGTTAGTGGGAATTGTTGAAATAGCCATTTTTCTGGGTCTGCTGGGGTTAAGTGCGTTTTTTAACTGCGCGGAGCAAGCGATCTTCGGACTGAATGGAAACGACATTGGTCAGCTCAAAGAATCCCGGGATCGCGCCAGCAAGCGTGTAGTGACCCTTCTGAAACATCCCCGTCATCTTTTGATCTCGATCATCACGGGGAACGTGCTCACCATTATCGCATTCGGAGTTGTGGGAGCGTCAGTGGCGTTTGATCTGGCGAGTCTCACCGGATGGAACCCGTTGCTGGCAATCCTCGGTGAAGTTATTCTCCTTTCTCTCCTGCTCATTATCGTCGGACATATTACTCCCAGGATACTTGCCCTGGGGAATACCGTGGATATAAGCCGGGCGGTGAGTTTACCAATTGCAGTACTCTGCCGTCTGTTCTATCCGCTTGCATTTGTGGTCTTTCGAACCACGAAATTTCTATCCCGACTGGTGGGAGTGACCAAAGAAAATCTTTTCATCTCGGAAGAAGAGATCCGGACGCTGGTGGAGGTCAGTGAAATCCAGGGGGCGCTGCAGGAAGAAGAGAAGGACATGATTTACTCGATTTTTGAGTTCGGTGAAACGGCGGTTCGGGAAATTATGATCCCTCGCATTGATATGGTTGCCGTCCCCTCAACAATGCGAGTGAACGAGGTGATTGATGTGATTAAGAAGCATCGGTTTTCCCGGATGCCCCTGTACGAAAAACGGGTGGATAATATCACCGGCATCCTGTATGCGAAAGACCTCTTACCCTATCTCGACAAACAGGCTACCAATGTGGAATCTGCCATGTTGGGGCGTCCTGCCTACTTTGTCCCGGAGAAAATGAAAATCGATAAACTGATGCGGGAATTTCAACAGCGGAAAACTAACATCGCCGTGGTGGTGGATGAGTATGGCGGCACCTCCGGGCTGGTGACTCTGGAAGATATCATCGAGGAGATCGTCGGCGAGATCCGGGATGAGTATGATTTCGAAGCACCGATGTATCGGTGGATCGACGCCCGGACACTCCTGGTGAACGCGCGGATTAACCTGGATGATCTGGAGCAGGTAGTGGTGCTGGGCATTGAGGAAGAACGGGATTATGATACCCTGGCAGGCTTCTTATATACCAAGGTCGGAGAAATACCTGAAGAGAAAACGGAGATGATCTATAACGATGTGAAATACATCATCGATCGGGTGCAGGGTAACCGGATCAACCGGGTGAGAATCGCGCTGCCCCCGGAACGCATCGAACAGGATGAGGCGGAGGAAGAAGGCGAGAGCTGACCGACGGGAAACAATAAGCAGTTGGCAGCGGGCAAGAGGCAGTGGGCATGAGTGGATTTCGGGTTCTAAGTATAGAGGAAAACGTAGATATGTATTGGAGATAGTTACAAGAAAAAGAACGGCGGGTCCTGTATGGAGGATGGAATAGCCGAGATATTCAATCATTGGTAGTTGCACGGAAGTAGATGTAGAAACATGATCAATTCCGGTGACTCAATAGAATGTCGGTTGGTATTGACTCGTGCAGAACGCAATCAGGATACTCTTCGTTGAGTGTACGTAATAACAAGATTTAACTGTGAAAGATCAATGAGCGCTGGTGAAAAAGCGATGAAGTCAGACGTATTGGAACACTTACCGGAAGATCGATTCCGGGCGTTATGTGAAATCATCCGTATGCTGCGATCTCCGGAAGGATGTCCCTGGGACAGGAAACAGACGCCGGAATCGCTGGTTACCCATCTGCTGGAAGAAGCCCATGAGGTGGTGGAAACCATCGACCAGAAGAACTGGGAGGAGTTGAAAGGCGAACTGGGTGATTTAATTATGCATGCTGTCTTTCAGGCGCAGATCGGTGCGGAGGAGAACCGGTTCGATATTGACGCGGTCCTGGACACTGTTATCCGGAAATTAATCAGGCGGCATCCCCACGTGTTTGACTCCGCGGAAGTGGAATCGGCAGAGGAGGTGATCCGGAATTGGGAGCAGATTAAACTGGAGGAGGGCCGGGAATCAGTGCTGGAAGGGGTGCCGAAGTCACTGTCGGCACTCAACCGGGCATCCCGGTTGCAGGCTCGCGCTTCCCAGGTAGGGTTCGATTGGGATGAGCCAGCCCAGGTGTGGGAAAAAGTCGCAGAAGAAATTGAGGAGCTCAAGGAGGTTGCTGAGCAGGAAGATCCTGAAAAGATCGAGGAAGAATTCGGCGATCTGTTGTTCTCCCTGGTGAATATTTCCAGGTTTGTGGGAGTGAATGCTGAAAACGCCCTGCGGAAAGCGACTAATAAATTTGTGCGGCGGTTCCAGGAAGTGGAGCAGCAGGTCAAAGGTCAGAAGCAGGATATGAGCGATATGAACCTGGACGAGCTGGATGAATATTGGGAGCAGGTGAAACGCTCGGAGAAGGAATCAGGCAGAAATCACTAATGACAAGAATAAACCAGAAACCACGAATGACACGAATGACACGATTAAAAAAGAGAACAGAGGAGAGAGGGCTCCTCCGCTCTCCCTGCCTGAGTAGGTAAGAGGCAAATGGCCGTGCACGGCGCAGAGCGCAGCGAGGGATAACAGTGAAGGAGAACTCAGAAGGGAGATTCCGTTTCCGAGATATGTGTATATTGGACATACGGATTAAAGGATCTCACCTGGTAATGTGAGCCCGTTGCACGTATGTACTTATGCACCTATGTACCTTGAGTTGGGTGGTGCGGGGCTGTATTCGTGTAAATTTGTGTCATTCATGGTTCCCAAATTATTGACCAATCACCTTCACGTGCACCCGGCGGCTGCGGGGTCCGTCGAATTCGCAGAACATAATCCCCTGCCAGGTGCCTAACACCAGGCGGCCATCCTCCACCAGAATGTGTTCGGAACAGCCCACCAGACTCGATTTGATGTGGGAATCGCTGTTGCCTTCCATATGCCGAAAGCGGGAGTCCTGATCGATCACGTCACTCAATTTCATGGTGATGTCGCTTTTCACGCTGGGATCGGCGTTTTCATTAATGGTGACGGCGGCGGTCGTATGGGGTGTGAACACAACGCAGGCCCCGTCCGAGATCCCGCTCTGCTGCACAGCCCCGGTTACGTCGCTGGTGATATCGATCAGTTCGTTCCGGCTTTTCGATGATACGCTGAATGTCTCCATGACAATGTCCTTCCCTGATAGTAGTTTGGTTTCAACCCATATAATTTGAGAGGTGTCGATGAGATTTTAAAGAGGGAATACAGGAGCAGAAATGGGAGACAGATTGAGCTGTGATAATCCGGTTGAGTTTACGTCTTCTGTTTCTGTTTTTTGGCGGCAGGGAACAGCACGTTATTTAAGATGAGACGGTATCCCGGTGAATTCTTGTGAAGGCTCAGCTGGGTCGGAGGGTCGCCCACAAAATGTTGAAAATCCTCGGGATCGTGTCCTCCAAGGAAGGTGAACGTGCCCCGGCCGGCATTGCCATGGATATATTTGACCCGTCGGGTCCCCTCGAACTCTCCAAGAATGACCACATCATCCTTAATAAACTCGCGGTTGTAGCTGGTGGTTTGTCCCATAAACTCTTTGATCACGGCGACGTGATCCTGGGTGAGCATGGTGGGTACGGGGTCGTATTTGGCGGAGAATTCGAACAGGGTGAAATAGTCGCCTTCCGCACCACGGATGGGCCCGGCGTAACTAGGCGGGAGATCGATATTCGAATACTCGTACACCAGCGGATCCATTTCCAGCCGGAAGTTTTCGAAGGCGAAGGTTCCGGAGAAATCCAGTTTCTGCTGCGCATTGGGATCCGGTGGGGTGCCGTCGTAAATGCTGGCGGCTATATCAACACCCTGGGTCGCCAGGGCAATATCGTAACTGTCAGTGGCGGAGCACATGGCAAATAAGAATCCGCCGTCCACAACGTAGTCTTTAATTCTGGTGGCGATTGTCTTCTTCTGGACGTGGACGGAAGGAAATCCCAGGCGCTGCGCCATATCTTCGTACTGCATCTGCTGCTGACGATACCAGAGAGCGGTATGATAGTTTTTGTAGAACTTCCCGTATTGTCCGGTGAAATCTTCATGATGCAGATGAAGCCAGTCATATTCCTGGAGCGTCCCGTTCAGGACCTCTTCATCCCAAAGCGTTTCATAATCAATTTCCGCATAGGTGAGCGCCAGGGTTACGGCATCATCCCAGGGATGTTTGTTCGGCGGCGTATATATCGCAATTTCGGGGGCCTTTTCCAGCAGGACAATGTCCATATTGTTCTGTTCGATGGTGGAATAAATCTGGGTGATTTCGGCAGGGGAAACCGTTTGGAACGAGACACCCCGGACACGGCATTCCCTGGCAATGGTGTCATGATAATCCATGAGAAACGAGCCGCCCCGGTAGTTCAGCAGCCATTCAACGTTTAGCTGCTTCTTGAGCGTCCAATAGGCAATGCCATAGGCTTTCAGGTGGTCCGTCTGGCTCTGGTCCATGGGAATTATCAGCTTTTGCTGACCGACCACGAGAATCGGAAAGAACACAATCAGCAGGAGGACTTTCAGTCGATATGTCATAATTATGAGGTTTGAGCTTGGAGTTCTCGAATTGTTTTTCTGGCTTTCTGCTCCAGGATACTGGACGGATAATCCACCAGGATTTTTTCATACCAGCGGATGGCGTCGTCATAATTCCCCTGTTCTCTGTAGAGTTCGGCCAGCATGAAGGTCGCCTGGTCACCTAATTTGGAGGTCTCGTAATCCTGAATAATCCGGGTGAGCCAGTCGATGACCTGCGGAGTCTGGTTTAACAGCCTGCCCAGCTGGGCGGTGCGCAGCAATGAGTAAGGCGCAATCGGCGCATCGGCTGCCAGATCCAGCACTCGCAAATGGGCGTTCTGGGCTTCCGTGATTTTATGCTGTTTCACATAAAATTCCGCCTGAAAAAATTGCCTGAGTGTGGTGCTGTCCGAAGCACTCGTATTTTTCAGCGCCTCTGCGATCAGGGTTTGAACCTCCAGAATATCATTGTACAACTCGGAAGAGATCCCGGTGCTGTCCTGGACCTGGCGCAATTGTGCGATGCCCTGGGACAGGTCGCCTTCGTACAGGTAGGTTCCCGCAATCTGGAGCAGCATGTGATTTCGCAGCGAACTTTTCTTGTTGGGCAGCGACCGTACCGCCGTCTCCCAGTGATCTCTGGCAGCTGTCAGATCACCCTTGGCCAGGTAGCAATAGCCGATGTTCATCAGGGCTTCGACTTTCCGGGGATGCCCGGAATCGGCCGCGCATCGGGAGAAATAATCAATGGCCCGGTCAAAGTCGTTCCCAAGTTTGAGATAGAGCTCACCGAGCCGGTAATCGGCAATCATACCGGCCTGAGAAGGCGACTCCATTGCACTCACCTCTTGATAATCCGATACAATTTGGGACAACTGCGAACCAGCCTCCTCAGGGATGATAACAAAATCGATAGCCCAGAGCGTGTTCTGGCTGAATGTCATTTCCGGCCGACTTTCTGAATAGCGGTCGAGCATCTGCCGGTAGCCGGCTTCGGCATACCCCAGCAGTAATTCATATTTGGGCAGGTTGGAGGTATTGCGCAGCGATTTATACAACTGCAGTGCGTACTCGTATTCACCGTCATTCAGGAGATGATGCGCCACTGCCAGCCGATGTTTCCCCGGAGTATTTTCTCTGGTTTCCAGTTTCTGATATTGCGCCAGTGCAGCATCATACTCCCTGATGCGATAAAGGTAATCCGCCAGCACTTTACGCAATTTGTTATCATCGGCGTGCTCCTCAATGGCGTGTTGCAACACCTCTCTGACCTGGGTATGCACTTCCGGATCATCCGGAAACTGGGATAACTGGGAGACCAGAAAATTCTCATCCCGCTTGCTGCGATGAAGGTAGTAGAGCAGGAATTCTTCGGTGGCCTGTGTGTAATCCATCCGGGAGGTATACAGGGAAGCCATTTGATAGGAGAAGAACCCCGGTTGATCCAGAGCAGTGCGGGCTTCTTTGATCAGTTCCGTACCCTCCCGGAGCAGCCCGTTCTGGAGCATGGTGCTGATCACCTGCTGATAGGTTCGGGGTATCTTCCCCAA
>DATFLS010000083.1:0-4234 GCA_035267465.1 bacterium | reverse complement strand
ATTCGACTCTGTACTTAAGGTCTGAGGCAACTTTTCACTGAATTGCGGAAAGCGAATTATGGCAAACACTTCGCCGGTCTGCAGCAGATCAACCAGCTCTTTCATCTTCCTGGCAGACGGTTCAGTGCCCGGATGGCTGACCATAACGTCGGTTCGCTCTATTCCGAATGCACTGAAAAAATAGTCCAGCCCCGGTGTCTGAGCAATAACCTTATTCGACTTTAACGGTTCGAGTTTCACTCCGATGTCATGGTAGAGCTGTTCCAACTCCTCCAGATAGCCGGCGGCCCGCTCCCGGAAAATCGCCTGTGAATCGGGCACCAGGGCTTGTATCTCTGGTAACAGGATGTTCACAATCTGCTGTCCGATCCGGGGATCCATCCAGAAATGCGGGTTATCGTTATGGATGAGTAGCGGAGAATTCATCAGGGAATCAGCCACGAACACATATCGCGTATGACTGGTGTCGATTCCGGCCAGAAGCTGCCGGGACCATCCCTCTAATCCCAGACCATTCAACACCAGAAGGTCCGCCTGCGCTACCTGCCGGATTTTGCTGCCCGACAGATCGAACGTATGCGGGTTCTCCATACCCTGTACCAGGCTGTGCACCTCACAGGCCGAACCTGCAATCTGCTTCACCAGATCTTCATACACCGAGATGGAAGTGACCACCACCGGCTTTTCCACCATTCGCTTCGGTTGACATGCAAGGAATATCCCTGCGGTTATGACGAACAGGAATTTGAAATACTTCATATACAAAATGTAGTTTAATCGGGTAGTAACTGCAAAGTGTTTGGCAGCTAGTTATCTCTTCTCCAACTTCGTCAAGGCACGGTGCGATTTAATGAATAAAATCTTGCACATATATCTTCATGCAACTATTTTCAGAAAATAGTTGAGGAGTGAAAAAGGAGATCGTGGTGGAACTTGGAACTGTCAAATGGTTCAACGAATCCAAAGGGTTCGGATTTATTAAACGCGAAGGGAAAGAGGACGTCTTTGTCCATTTTTCTGCTATCCACGATGACGGCTATAAAACCCTGAAAGAAGGACAACAAGTACGATTCGAGGTGGTCATCAGCCAGAAAGGTGTCCAGGCGTCGAATGTCCATATCCTGGATAAATAAACGGTTCCAATCTACTTAATTGCATGTGTGTCTCTCCTCGGCAGGGACTCTTCCTGCAATAAATCCTCTTATAAGCACGACAGGATTCTTGATGTACAGGTCTCAGTTTTCTGCCTGAGTTTACTCCGGGTATCTCTTTACACAGAGTAAATAGACCCACAGCGCCAGATTTTCTTCACCGGGAAAGGGCCTGAAAAAACCGGGCTGCCGGCCCCGAACGTCGGCTAATGTTACAATTTGTCAGGCCAGACGTTGCAGACGAGTCACTATTCCCGGGTATCACCCATTTTGGTTTTCATTCCTGCCAACCTGACAGGTAATATAATGTGGCATGGTTACTGCATAAATACGATCAACCCGGAAAGGAGACAAAGAATGGATTCGAGATTATTGGAGCACATGATACATATGGGATTAGCAGAAAAATTCTGGCACGAACTGGATGAGGAGAGTATCTATCCTGTGGAATTCGTTGATGCGGCTTTATGCTTCGCTTCGTTGCGGGATCATTCCATATCAACTGAGTCTCGCCACGGAGCACTCGCCTGATACGTACAGATACCAACATGTTTCATTCCGAGAGAAGCAATTACAATACTGTCCCGAACGAAAAAACAGTAAATGAACTAGAAATCCATAAAAAATAGTGGAGGCGGAGGGATTCGAACCCTCGTCCGGGAAAGCAATCTGCCCAATCACTACACGTTTAGTCTCCTATTTTATTTAACCCCGATACCCCGAAGAGACACGGTATATCGAGACGATTACGCATTTGGTTTCACCAGCTATCCGCGCACTAAATAGCTGGCTAGCCTGCTGAATCGACGCCTTCAAACCCCTCACAGGCAAAGGAGCAAGAAGACGGGCTGCATCAGTTTATTTATGCAGCCATTGCATAGCCGTAGTTATCGGCATCTGTCTTTGATCTCCCGTTTTTTTATGTGGCCCGAGAGCAACCACAACGTGCGACTGAACATCTCGTCGATCCCGTCGAAACCAGTCGCCCCCTTCATTTCAAAAAGCGCAAATACTATACACAGCCACCATCAGATTGTTCCACATCTGCTCCACAAATAACTTCAAATCAACTTAGACTCTGACTGAGTTCCTATCAAGCTTTTATTTTCGATTGTGAGATTTCTTATTGCAATTATTTCATTTCGGACTAATATTCTAGGCACATGAATTAGCGAGGAGTGCGCATGTTAAAAGATGTGACATCCATCCAGCAAACGCTACGTCGTTGGGATATTGATGGTTGGTTACTCTACGATTTCCATCGGAGCAATCCGATTGCCTATGAAATATTAAATCTTCAAAATGGGATTATCACCCGACGGTGGTTTTACTGGATTCCGAAGGAAGGTACTCCGATTAAGTTGATACACAGCATTGAGGCCGAATACTTCGAGAATTTACCCGGTCGCAATTGCGTATATACCGGCTGGCAGGAAATGAACGCACATCTGGAGGGGATGCTCTCCCCGGTACATAATGTGGCCATGGAATACTCTCCTCATGGTGCGATTCCGTATATCTCACGAGTCGACTCGGGCACCATCGAACTCGTCAAGTCGTTCCATGTGGATGTGGTCTCCTCCGCAGATCTGGTGCAGCTTTTTCAGTCCCGCTGGGACGACGAGGCGTACGATCTCCATACACACACCGTTCCTCAAATATTCCGGATTAGGGATGATGCTTTTCAGCTGGTTGCGGAGAGAATTCGTAAGGGGAATACTATCACGGAGTTTCAGCTCCAGAACTGGTTGCTGCAACAATATGAACAATATGAATTGATCTCTGACAATCCCCCGATTGTAGCCGTGAATGAACACTCCGGACAGCCCCATTATTCGCCTACCCGTGAAACCAGCAACCCGATCACGGAAGGGGATTTCCTCCTGCTTGACCTCTGGGCGAAAAAGCGTCATCCCAAGGCGACGTATGTTGATATCACCTGGACAGGATTTGCGGGAACCGCGGTTCCCGAACGATACCAGCACATCTTTCAGATCGTGGCCAGTGCCCGGGATAGCGGCGTTCAGTTGATTCAGGATCGCTGGGATGCGAAGCAGAGTATCGCAGGCTGGGAGGTTGATAATGCCGTACGGGCTGTTATTGAAACAGCCGGCTACGGGAAATTTTTCACCCATCGAACCGGGCATAGTCTGGATACGTCTGTGCACGGAAACGGGGTCAATATTGATAATCTCGAGACCCAGGACCGCCGTCAAATTATCCCCGGGCTTGGATTTACCATCGAACCGGGTATCTATCTGAGTGAGTTCGGTATACGAAGCGAGATCGATGTGTTTATCGAGGAGCAGGGCCCGGTGGTGACGACAACCCCTCTGCAGACGGAAATTATTCCGCTGCTCAGGTAAGCATTTCCCGGCGATTCCTTCCGTCTTCTTTCACGCCGTCTCATTACTCCGGAAAATCACATTCGCGGCCTCCGATACGTTGTTCAGCAATCGATAAGGCGTAACGGATTGCTCCGGGCAACTGGTAGGCGTGCCGTTTCTCTACTGCCGCATCAGCGCCGGCCTGCAGGAGTTTTCGATTCAGATACTCCGAGGAGGAGATTCCGGCAATTGCGCCCTGAAAGCCGGATGATCGTGCAGAGGTGACCAGGGTGTCTCCCCGGCCGCCCGGAAGTTCATAATCCATCAGAATGCCGTGAAATCTCTCAGAATTGAGGACCTCTGTAAAATGGTCAGCCTTCGGTAACTCGACAACCCGGCACCGGGTCAAGTACTTATGTATAATCCGCTGACGAAATGCGCTGTTATCTTCTACAATTAACAGGGTGCAGCGTTTGTGCGTCATGCTTCTGGTTACTCCTGTATCATTGGCTGGATTACAATCCGACACGAACCTGCTGCGAACCAGGGTACATTGCTCCTCTTCTCCAGAAATCACACAGAACCCGATGAACAACTGATAAAAGTAACAAACCATATATTGCGAATCAGTGGTTTTTTACTTACAATGCAAATCATTTATTGCGCTATAGTTTGGAAGTGGGCCCATGATTTCTCAGCTCCGGCAATTATTCTCCGACACAGTGATCTACGGGCTTGGGTATATCGCAGCCAGAC
>DATFLS010000082.1:0-8565 GCA_035267465.1 bacterium | reverse complement strand
TCATACAGATCCGCAATCAGCATCTCCCGCAGGTCGGGGTCTTCATACATGTCACCGCGGGGGACATCCTTCAGGGATTCCCGGACAAAGATATCGCCCCACTCTCCGGAGATTTTGCTGTTATATTTATCTCCGAGAGGCTGGAGGATATTCAGAACCTCGTTAATTTCGTCCTGCCGAAGCGAGGTCACCACCAATTCACCGGGAGCTTCGGGCAACAGTTGCTTGCTGACAGCGCGGCCCACCAGTCCCCATCCCCCGAACACCATTAAACGTTTTCCCTGGATATCCATGTCATCCTCCTGCGTTCAATGATCGAATTTCTCGCTTCGATAATTTCCTATACTCGCCGGGCGCCAGCTGCGCACACCCGATTCCGGCAAACTCGCTCCGATGCAGCCGGGTTACGGTACAGTCCAATGCCTCGAATATCCGTTTCACTTCGTGGTAGCGTCCCGCGTGCAGAGTCAGTGTCGCCATCCCCTGATCCGCTGTTTGCTCCTGTATTCGCAGTGTTCCCCGGGCAGGCAAATTTTCCCCGATGTCGATCCCTGCATCGAGTCCGGACGCCGCATCCGCGGGCAACACACCTTCATACCAGACCTGATAGGTGCGCGGGACTTCATTGGAGGGATGCATCAGGTGATGGGCAAAATCGCCGTCATCGGTGAGCAAGAGTACTCCGCTGGTATCATAGTCTAACCGTCCCACTGGGAAAATGCGTCGATCAGTTCTGATAAGGTCGACCACGGTTCGTCTTCCTCTGGGATCATCAACGGTCGAAATTACCTGTCGGGGTTTGTGAAGGACATAATACACGTAAGAGTCCGGCAGCGAGACTGCCGTCCCATCCACCTCGACTATGTCTTGTTCGGGGTCCAGTCGCACGCCGAATTCAGTAACGGATTCCCCATTGAGGGTCACACGTCCCTCGGCAATCAGGTCATCGGCTTTTCGACGGGAAGTGATCCCGCACCGGGCCAGATACTTATTGATTCGCACTATGATCGAATGACTTGTCCTCGTCCCGAAGCGTGTCGGCATGTTCTTCAGGAATATCTTCTGATTGCAGCGTCAGCTGATCGATTTCTTTCAGCTTCGGAAGATCATCGAGGGTATTCAGGCCGAAATAGCGTAAAAATTCATCGGAGGTCCCATAGAGCAACGGACGTCCTGGTTGATCCTCGCGCCCCTTCACCACGATCAAATCGCGTTCCAGCAGAGTTCGAAGCACAGCATCGCTGTTCACACCCCGAATGGCATCGATATTCGGCCGGCTGATCGGTTGTTTATAAGCAATGATTGACAGCGCTTCCAGGGCGGCTTGTGACAGCCGCATCCGGCTGGAGCCGACGTATAACTTTTTCACAAACGGTTCGAATTCTTTATGAGTTACTATCTGATATCCGCCGGCGACCTGGATGATGGTAAAGGCACGATTGGTCTCTTCGTAATGGGTGTTGAGGTCCTCGATAATCTCGGCCACAGGAGCAGACTCCCCCGTGTCGATACATTCCTTGATCTTGCCTGCAGTAACCGGTTTTTCCGCAGAAAACAACAGGGCTTCGATGATTTGTCGGAGATAATCCATGTCTTTTCTGTGGCGAGGGTTATGCGTGTACGGTCCGCCGCTCGACCCGGAAATCACTGAAATTTTCTGACTGGGTCACTAACACCTGCTGTAACTTGATCATATCCAACAAGGCGATAAAGGTCACAATGACGGTTAATTTATCGGCGAGTTCCCGGATGACTTCCGAAAATTTAAACGCCCCGGATTTCTGCAGTTTCCGTCTGATGTAATCCTGCTGCTTCCGGATGTTCACATCATAGCGCCGGATTCGGTGGACCGGCTGATCTTCAACCGATCGCAGCAGGTGCCGGAACGTCTTCATCAGATCGTATAAGGTGACCTCGCCGAGTACTTCTTCCGGTTTGATGTCCGTGTCAACCCGTGAATAATCGGGCTGGCGGGAAAAATGTTTCCGCTGTTCGCCTTCCAGTTCCTGTAATGAATCTGCGGTTTCCTTAAACCGCTTATACTCCAGCAGCATCTCCACCAGCTCGGACCGAGGATCCTCATACTCTTCTTCATCCTCACTATCTGCCAGCTGGGGCAGCAGAGTTCTCGCCTTGATCCGCATCAAGGTAGCGGCCATCCGGATATATTCACCGGCAATCCCGATATTCAACTGCCGCATCAAATCCAGATAGCCCAGATACGAATCGGTGATCCTGGAAATCGGAATATCATAGATGTCAATCTCATCGCGCTGGATAAAAAACAGCAGCAAATCCAACGGACCTTCAAAAATCTCTAACTTGACCTGATACGACATGGAATATTCTATCCTGAATAGTTGCAGAAAAGCAATGATTCTTTGTGTGAAGTTATCCCAGAAAGATATATGGTTTCCAGGATTGAATCGGTTCCCCGATATGTTGCTGCAGAAATTGCACATAATGGGGTTTTTTCGGTTTTTTCTGCAAAGGCATCTCCGCTTGTTCCGGGGTGCGATCCCCTTTCACATTATTGCAGCGGACACAGGCGGTCACCAGATTTTCCCAGGTATCCTTACCGCCATGCCGTTTCGGAATCACGTGATCCAGGGTCAGCTGCACTTCTTTCTTGCCGCAATACTGGCATCGGAATCCGTCCCGGCGCATGATATTTTTCCGCGACAAGACAATTTCATATCCCCGGTAACTGATATATCGCTTGACGCGCACCACAGTCGGCAGCGGAAAGGTTCGGTTCACGGTATGAATCACCGCCCCATCGCTCTCCACCATCTCAGCCTTCTGTAGAAACAACATCACCATGGCCCGCTTCACGTCGCAAATCTGGAGCGGTTCATAGTTCTGGTTCAAGACCAGCACCTGCCGATTTAGAATGCCGTTTCCTTGCATAGCTAATCCTGTATCACCCGGTTGGCGCCGGAGAATATCCTGTCCAGTCGTTGATCATAATCGGGGGCATTCTCATCAAAAGAATTCACCCGCACCCATCCGGAGCAATGAATAAACCGATCTGGATCGTAGGCAATACCCACGTGATCCACCTGATCATTTTTTGTAAAAAAAACTAAATCCCCGGGTTGAAGTTCCGGCCTTCCGGAAAGCACCCGGGTCTGTGCTGCCTGCTGCCAGGCATCCCTGCGAAGGCGGATCCCGTGCAACCAGAACACGGTCTGCACATATCCGGAACAATCAAATCCGAGTGCGGTCTTGCCGCCCCACAAATAGGACGCTCCCAGAAATCGTTCCGCGCTGGCGAGAACCTGCTGCCGGTCAGACTCGCCGTTCTGTGATAGTTCCCGTGTTTTGACATAACCGGTCATCCCATCCGGCAAGATCACCTTCATCCACTGTTCATCCGTCATTTCTCCGGGAAGCTCCACCCCGATGCAAATCTGACGCACAGGCCCACTCGTTGCAGAAGGATGCTGATACACCCATCCGTGCGGCTCCCCATACCGAATATTCGGCTCCCACTCATCCGGTGGGTCCACGACAGAGAACCGATACAGCCAGCCTTCGTACTCATCCCATTGGCGGATATACAACCAATCATCTTTCATGTTGAGAACGGAAAGTTGCTCACCCAAAATGGCCTGGGTGACAATCGGCGAAAGAAATGTGGGCTCGGCGTAGATACTTGCTACGCCAACGTTAATAAACTTCTGCTGGTTTACTTCACGAGTGAAGACTTGTACTCCTTTCTTCCTTAATGCAAAATAGATGAAACTACTATTGAAGTCAAGCAGAATTAATCCGCTGTCAGACGCGTATACCGAAGGTTCCGGGGAATTCATCACCCCTATAATCTACATCGCCAATCCCGGCGGGAACTTTAATTCCAGAACTGCCATCGTACCCCCAGGAAGAAGATGGGAAAATGTGCGCGCTGATCCAGGGCGTATCGCAGCTGATACGCCACGATATTGTAGAACGAAGTCGAAATCGTGAACGGACCAACTTCCCCGATCAGGTAAAGGTGGATATTCGCACTCAGGGGCGGCGCAGCAAAATTCGGATAATAGGTAATGCTCTGTATCGACGGACTCCAGCCGGAGGGCTGCCGCGACAAATAGATGCTGTTCTCCGCGTAGAGGTGTAGGAGCAGGTTATTCTGAAAGAAGTACCGCTGCACATGCAACCAGTTTGTCACCGACTGCCTGCTCCATAATTCCGGCAGGACCTGACTCATTCCGGGATAACTCACGTATTGTGATCCCAGGGCAAGCCAGGGCATGGGGTGAATTCCCGCCCGGAGGTGCAGGCCGGTCAGTTGTCCGTCAACCGGGTTTGCCGCCGGAGAAGTGCCCGATTCTCCGGCGGAAGGGCTGTGAATCAGAGTATACCAGTCCTGAAACTGTAAATGTTCGGCAGTCAACCGGAGGGAGCTCCAGTCGGTTGCGTGCAGCTCGATGCCAACCTGCCACCGGTCGAGCTGGGTCAGAGCCGGTGTCCCGCCGGTTTCCAGCAAAGGATCTTCGCCATAACTCCATTGCCGGGGCGGAGCGGAAAAGTCCCGCTGATACCCTCCGGTAAGCGTCAGAAACGGCCATAATGTATAGGAGAATCGAACCTTCGGTTCCAGATGGATCTCCCACTGCGGGTATCTGGAAAGACCCAGAAGATCTGCCTCTCCCTCCAGGTTGATTTTCGATCGTTGATAACCAGTCCGGAACCGGAGGCGATGCCAGTATTCATCATCCCTGGGAGTAGTCTCTGACTGGGTCTGGAACACGTTGAACCGATACAATACTTCGGTTTGCAGCGACTCAAAGAGGGAGGTACGAGCTCCAAGCCATCCTCCCCGCTGCAATTCCATCAGTTGGGTAGATCCACCGGTCCGATTTAACCAGAGTCGGTGAGAGCCCAGGTTCAGTCCGCCGTGCATGGTGCCGAGGTGATGCGTGGTTTGCCATTCCAGTTGATTATAATACCAGCTGCTGAATTCATTCCCGATCTGTTGAATATTGGGCAGAGCCGTGGTCCAGTTCAGGTGATCTCTGGTATAGAAGGTATTGTACAAAAACATCGTGGAGTCCCCCACCTGATGATGCAGCGAAATGTAATACCGCTCATTCTCCAGTCCATCCATTGCATAGGGCCCTACGTAGCCTTCTCCCTCTCTGGTGAGATGCAGGTGGGTCTGCTCTGTGAGATCGGTGGCCAGACTGATAGAAAGGTCATTCATCGCATAATCGCCTTTTTTGTAGGCCACATTTACCAGCGGTTCTTCACCTCTCTCCAGAATGTGCGTTCGGAGGGGATACCGGAGTTGGCCATCTTCCCGAAACCGGAATCCGATAATGGCATGCTCGGGGAAATATCGGGATGGTACGGTCGGGCGTAACCGGGTACGCACTTGATGATTTTGGACGTAGAGGGCATTGTCGTACTGCGGACCGGTGTTCACCTGCCAGAAACCAGTGTTCCCCGTCTCCTCGCGCGGGAGAAAACCAGGAGGATTGATGATGGTCAGTTCGTGTAACCGGGAGCGTATGGCGATGGGGACGGTTTCGGTATCGAGGATGATCCGCGTGCTGTCCGGATCCCGGACATGCAGGGAATCGATACTTTGCGTCCTGACCGGGATCGGTGACACCGTCAGGATGGTACAGGCTGTCGCAAGAAGACATACGGCGGGGGAATTCATAAACCGGGAGTTGATCTGCTTCGGTACGGCGGGGTTATCTGTAAGTCGAAATACTGCATTTCATTTCCGGATACCTGCCCTTTTCTGTTTAGGATAATTCTCAACAGTGACATTACCATTTTGCGGTTCAAAAGGTTTATTGCATTCAATAGTAATATAACTCATCAGTATCATCTGGCGGGCGGCAGTACCGGACCCAGGAAACCGCTGCCGTGAGATCTGCTTGATTAAAATAATGAAAATAATTAGTGAAGATCACAATCCAAAACACCTACCTGATAATTTCCGTAATACCTAACTGTTTGTGAATGGTTCGCAAAATCTGGGGGACAAGAATTGCGAAAATCAGGCTGTTGCTGACCACATGGACTCCCGAGAGGCCCAGACCGGCCAGCACGGTACTCCACATCTGGACTCCGGAGAAGCCTGCAGTAAGCGGAAAACTTATGGTTGTGAGCAGATCAAAGATCACCGTTAAGAGCGCCCCCAAAACACCCATGGCCAGATAACCCCCTCCGGTGGCCAGGAAAAAAACCTCGCCCCTCCGGGCCAGACCGCCCACCATTCCCACCAACCCGATAGAGATCACCTGGGCGAGTAACAACGGAGGAAAGAGAAATCCGGAGCCGACCGGGTTCATGCCCGAGTAGATCATTTCCGTGAGCGCTCCGACCAGTGCCCCCATGCCCGGTCCCAGGAGCCATCCGCTGATGAACACGGTGGCAGTAATCATCTCCAGATTGGGAAGCGCTATCAGTGCAAACCCCAGAGCCACGGCCAGGGCGATAAATAATCCGCTGTACGCGATCCGGCGTGTACTCACTCTTCGGACTCCTGCCTCCCTTTGAAAAGGGGATATGGAAAGCGATACGTCGGCTGTGTCCAGGCATCGGGAGTGGAATCGTTCCGGAGGGTAGTCAGGAATTGCTGATAGGTGGTATCAAATCGATCCAGCATGGCGACGGCCAGGGCCTCCGGGCTGGCCGGACGTCTGGCCGCACCCGATTCGAGCGATTCCTGATGAGACAGGATAATATGCTCCAGCTGCAGCAGCAGATCATCAGGAAAATCCGGAAAATGCTCGGTCACCGTCTCACGGACGATATCCCGCCCCAGAACCACGTGACCGATAAAATGGCCTTCATCCGTATACTGGCGGTCAATATCCGATTTGATTTCCAGTAACTTGCCGATATCGTGCAGGAGCAATCCGGCAAGAAACAGGTCCCGGTTCAACTCATAATAATGATCCGCCACCAGGGTGCCCAGCTCGGCGAGCGACCAGGTATGTTCCAAAAATCCTCCCCGGTAGATGTGATGTTGAGACACCGAGCCGGGATGAGTTTGGATTTCCTGCTCAAAGTCGTGATAAATTTGCTTCACCAACTTCTGAAGATGGGGGTTTTCCAGACTCCCGATGATCTCCGCGACAGCCTGCCACATATACTCGATATCGTATTCCGTAGACGGGACAATATCCCGGTAGGCTAACCCGAACCGCTCCACCTGATCTTCTTTGGCAGGCGTAATCTGGTCAACCACCAGCTGTAACTTCCCGTTGTATTCTTCCACCTCACCAGTCGCGGCCACCACCATCCCCTGCTGCAGCCATTCCAGAGCTTCAGCCGGAACATTCCACCACTTCGCCTGCACGGAACCATGCTGGTCGCTCAGCACACAATCCAGAAAAGGATCCCCTTTCCGCGTGAGCCGGCGATTCATCTGGGTCAGCTGATAAAATCCCTTGACCTCCTGCCCGACTTTGAACTTATGGATGGGAGTTAACTTCATAATTTTGCCGGTAAATTACACAAAAATTTCCTTCGACATAAGGATAATTTCCCCGGACCAACTGATTTCGTATGCTCACAGACCGTAAACTCCCGGCAAAACATAGGAACAAGACGGTCACTATTTGCCACCACTTGTCCGCACTTGCCAGCACTTGTCAGCACTTGTTACAACAACCGACGGATCTTCTCCACGTACCCGTCCGCATCGAATTTTCGCTGCAATCCATTGGCGTTCATATACCGGACCTTCCCAAAGATGGAACGCTCCTTCCATGCCTGATCATGATTTCCGAAACACCAGGCAATCCCGGCATACCCGTTCGGATCCCGTCCGTCGAGTTCATATTTGTCATTTAAATACAGGGTGATCCCGTAGGCGCTTCCGGGATGATCCGTCCACTCCAGGATCTTTTTGCCCCAGTACATGCGCATGTATCCGTGCATTTTCCCGGTGATGACCATCTCCATCTGAGCGGCGTTCCAGTAAGGATCATGGGTTTCTCCGCGCTCAAACGATTCCAGGGAATACACATGCTCCCGCTTATCCCCGGCATGTACGAACAGCGTGTCCAGGGCCCATTGTGGCAGACAGGAAATCTCATCGTAATTGTCGGTATAATAACAAAAATTCATGCTCAATTCCCGCCGTACAAGCAATTCTTCCAAATATGGATCTTTGCCCGGACTCTCACTTTCCCGAATCTTCAGGGTGATGTACAGTGGAGAGATCTGACCAAAGTGGAGATAGGGACTCAAATTCGAAAGGACGTCTTTTACTGGATCATTACGGTCAATATCATAACGATCCAGTTTCTCCCGGATGAACCGATCCAGGAGATCTTTCGCCCGGGAGGTGCCGCCCGGATAATGATCGCTCGGTGGAACGGACCGCTCGATGTCGAGTTTTCGGCGCACTGCCGGGATGTCCGAAATATCTTCCGATTGGATGCACTGGTCGACAGATGGATTTTTCACCGGTTCCCGTTGCAGGGGCTGCAGGAATTGGTCCAGGAGCCGGTGTATTTTCGGACGGATGGTTCTGGCGGCGTATTCTCGTTTTGCAGACACTGCTTCCACCGGCACCACCACATCGGATTCCACCTG
>DATFLS010000081.1:0-7256 GCA_035267465.1 bacterium | reverse complement strand
CCAGACATTAAGCACGGAATCGGGAGTACCGGTGGTTCTGATGAGCCCCCTAATTAACGGCGCGCCATACGTAGAAACATATATAGATTTGATCTGGTTTAACGCAGATGCACTTGCCAGTATTGCTTCACCGAACGCATGAGTAGCCCGTTAATCCAGCTACAGAACGTCACCATGGCATATGGAGATCGGATTGCCCTGGAGACTATCGATGCCGGCATATCCGAGAACGAATTCATCGGTATTATCGGCCCGAACGGATCCGGCAAAACCACCCTGTTCCTTGGAATACTGGGATTACACCCGACGATTCAGGGTGATATCATGGTATTTGGCAAATCAGTGAAGTTCGCACCCAAAGAGATTCGCCAGAAGATAGGGTATCTGCCGCAGCGGGAAAGCCTCGATCCGACAGTTCCCGGCTTGGTGGAGGACATCGTGATGATGGGCCTCTACAGCAACCTGGGCATGTTCCGGCGACCCGGACAGCGGGAACGCCAGCGGGTACGGGAAGTCCTGGAAATGGTCGAGATGCTCCCCTACATCAAGGAACCAATCGGCCACTTATCCGGGGGACAACAGCAGCGCATCTTTCTGGCCCGGGCACTGGTCAGCAATCCCCGGTTGTTGTTGCTGGACGAGCCGACGACAGCCATCGATCCCGGCACCCAGGCCCGGCTCATCGAACTCATCACCAGGTTGCAGCAAAATCTTGATTTGACGATCCTGTTGATCACCCATGATGTAAACCATCTCATCAGCCGGGTGCATCGGGTGATGTATTTGAATAAACGGCTCCATGCCTTCGGTCCCACTGAAGAAATATTGAAAGAGAAACTCCTGGCAAGAGTATATGGTCAGACGGTCCACGTGATTCAACTGGAAGACGGACAACCTTGTGTGGTGGTGAGTGACAAACATGGTTGATTTCTTTCACTATGATTTTCTGCTGCGTTCCCTGATCGCGGCCATTCTGGTCGGCTCGCTGGCTTCGTCGGTCGGTGTCTTCCTGGTGCTGCGGGGCCTCTCCTTCATCGGAGCAGGAATTGCTCATGCTGCGTTTGCCGGAGTGACCTTCGGTTTCCTGACCGGATTGAACCCCCTGCTGATGGCCTTCCTGTTCAGCCTGGTTTCCACCGGCCTGATCGACCTGGTCAGACGGTACGGCGAACTGAAATATGATGCCGCGATCGGCATGTTCTTCTCGCTGACCATGGCGCTGGCCATTATTTTCATCGGGCTGATGGAGGGCTATAATGCCGAGATTATGGGCTATCTGTTTGGAAATATTTTAAGTATCACCCTGCTGGATATTTATGCTATTATCGCAGTAGCAATGCTGGCATTCGGCTTTATCGCCGGATTATTTAAGGAACTCCATTTCATTACATTCGACGAAGAACTGGCCCGGGCCAGCGGATTGCCCGCTACGCCGATCTTCTCAGTGTTCCTGCTTATCACCGCGCTAACGATCGTGGTTTCTCTGAAGGCAGTGGGTGTGATCCTGGTGTTTGCACTGATAGTGATCCCGGCCGCCGCAGCGTATCAGCTCACTCATCGGCTTGGCGTGATGATGACCTGGGCCATAGTCTTCGGCATTGCATCGACCTTAAGCGGGATGCTGATGTCTTATTACCTGGATCTGCCGTCCGGTGCGACGATTGTCGTCATCAACAGCCTCATATTCGGCGCGGCCTGGTGTGTCTCCCCAAAGAAAAAGAAGTGCCATCCCAGTGCGATGGAAGCCGATCAACGTGAGCGCATGGAAGGTACCGCCTGATCCTCTACCGCGGGTTCATTGCTGCCACACCGGAGTAGTCGGAGGGCCGAAAGTTCGGGTAGGAATGAAGAGTGGAAAATGAAGAACGACATTTGAAAATAGTTCGTGGTGGCAGGGAGCTTTTCAATCATCAATCTTCCTTTTCACAGCGACGTGTGCATGTACCAATTTTCCTGGCCGTACTCGTCAACTAAGCGGCGGTTTTTATCACTGGTAAAACAAGATTTTACATCCGCTCCGGGGCGGTGATACCCAGAATGGTGAGCCCGTTTGCCAGAACGATGCGCGCGGCATCAATGAGATAGAGTCTGGCTTCGGTCATCGGCTGATTACTGGTGATGACCCAGTGTTCGGTGTAAAATTTATGCAAAGCGGTCGCCAGATCCTGCAGGTAATTGCAGAGATGAAGCGGCTCCAGGGTCTCGTTGCACGACTCAACCACCTCAGTGAATTCAACCATTTTCTCAATGAGATCAATTTCGGCTTTCTCACCGATATAGGAGAGATCCGGGGTGCCGGTGGGTTCCTGCACTCCCCGTTCCTTCGCCTTGGCAAAGATACTGCAGATCCGGGCATGGGCATACTGCAGGTAGAACACCGGGTTCTCTTCACTTTGCTTCAGTGCCAGATCCAGGTCAAAATTGAGGTGTGAATTCATGGTGCGCATATTAAAAAAGTACCGGACCACATCCGCGCCAACCTTGTCCAACAACTCATCCAGGGTGATATAATTCGCTTTGCGAGTGGACATTTTCACCTTTTGCCCGCCCTGCATGAGCGTCACAAATTGGTGCAGGTACACTTCGATATTGTCCACGGAGTAACCCAGAGCCTGCAGTCCGGCCAGGACATCGGGAAATGCGGCATGGTGGTCGGCACCAAAGATATCGATGATGCGATCGAATTCCCGTTCGATTTTTTTGGTATGATAGGCGATGTCAGGAAGCCGGTAGGTCGGTTCTCCGGTGCTTTTCACCATCACCCGATCCTGCGGTTGATCGAACGCCGTGGCTTTGAACCAACTGGCACCGTCTTTCTGGTAGGAATAGTTGTTCTCTTCAAACGTCTCCAATACGCTCTCGATGGTGCCATCATCATAGAGGGATTGTTCGTTGTAATAGTTATTAAAGTGGATGCCCAGCTGGTCGAGCGAACGGCGGATATCCTGAAACACGGCCTCTTCCGCAGCTTCCTTAAATGGAGCAAGATCCGAGGATTCAAGCAGGACGTCGTCACACTCCTCTACCAGCGTACGGGCGATATTCCAGATGTATTCTCCCTGGTACCCATCCTCCGGAAACTGATATTCCGCTCCCACCAGATCGTAATACCGGGCTTTCACTGATTCTGCCAGTACGCGCATCTGCCGACCTGCATCGTTATAGTAATATTCCCGGGTCACATCATAGCCGTTCCATTCCAGAATGTTGGCGATGGTATCGCCCAGCACCGCCTGCCGCCCATGTCCGATGGTCAGCGGGCCGGTCGGATTGGCACTGACGAATTCCACCAGTGCGGTCGGCTTGGATTCCCGGGTATGCTTGCCGTACTCTTCCCCGGCCTCATGAATGGACGCCAGCTGCCGGCGGAAAAATTCCTTGGAAAGAAAAAAATTAATAAACCCGGGAGGCGCCACCTTCACTTCCTGAATCATTTCCTCATCATATTCCAGGATGTCAACGATGTCCCCGGCGATTTCAACGGGATTACGCCCCAGGTCACTACTCAGGGTGAGAGCGATGTTCGAGGAATAATTTCCGTGATCCTCCTGTTTGGGACGTTCAATCAGGAACTCGGTTTCGGGGAAATCCAGGGAGTGTGCCGCCTGTGAAATAATGCCCTGCAGATAATCCTTCATTCCTCGATATCTTCTTCCTTCACAATTTCGGCGTCAGCATCAGCCCATAATCGCTCCAGGTCATAATACTCACGAACCGGTTTCTGAAACACGTGCACCACCACATCAACGAAGTCCAGTAAAACCCAGCGGAGATTTTCATACCCCTCTCTGTGCCAGGGCGAGAACTCCGGTTCCAGTTCTTCCTGGATCGCATCGACAATGGCTTTGACCTGAACGTCCGAAGCGCCCGAGGCGATCACGAAGTAATCTGTGATACTGGTTAATCCCTGAAGATTGAGGATGGTGACATCTTCTGCTTTTTTGGTACGGGATAAATTGGCGATCGTTTTTGCTAATTGATGTGCGGTAAGACTTTCTTTGTTTTGAGCGCAGGTTGTTGAGTTTTTAACTGTCATCCCTCCTATGGAATTGTTTGACTGGCAATTTTTTCATAGACCGGGAGTTGATTATAGTCTGCCCCCAGTATGACGGTCACATCTAATTGTAACGAAGGATCGATTCTCCTCTGCACTGCACTGGTGTCGAGCTGGAGCGCACTGGCCACGGCAACGGCTTTCTCCCGGTTATCGGAGCGGTCGATCACCACCGTATTTTGATAGGAAAAATTATCCGCATTATCTGTCCGCTGGACGTCAAAGCCTTTATCCCGGAGGAATTCCGTGTATTGCGCGGCGACGCCGGTCACCCCGTTCCCGTTGAGTATTTCGACCCAAATATCCGGGAATCGTTTCTGCTCATAGAGCTCAGCAGCCAGATTCTGCTCGTATTTTTGAATACTTTCTTCCAGAGAGAGATCCACCGCCTGCTCATTCATCTGAATGCGATGGATTGACGAATAAACAAAGCCCACCACAACAACAGCCAGAGCGGCGATCACAAAATTCAACGCCCAGGAAATGAGCCGATTCTGGCCGCCGGATTTTGCAGAACTCGATCTGGAAGACCGCTGTGGCGCACGTCGTTGAGAACGTCGGGGCATGACCTATATTGCAGTCCTGAATTCCACGAGTTTAGTAGCCGAAGTAGGGTGAGTACGGGTTATATCTATCCCGATAATACCGGTTACCGTAATAATAATCGTTATTATAATATGGACGGGGCATGTTATCAAGACGGATACTCAGTAACGAATTCTCCGTTGGCTTATATCGCAGCTCTCCTCCGTAGAAGAACTGCCCGTTATCCAGGTTGAGCGGCATATCCCCGGCGCCCTGAAAGGGTTGATGCAGGATGCCAATATCGGCAATTAACTGCATCTTTGGACTAATCATATATGTTAACCGGTTCGTATAGAGCCCCAGTGCTCCTGACTGCCTGCCCCCGGAAGAGAAACTCACGGAATACGATTGTTGCATATGAAGCCGGGACGGATCGATGAAACCCAATACCAGCGTGCTGTTTGAAGGCGAATATGGAATACCGATTTTTTGCGTAATGGTCGGCGCATTATTATCCGGGCGAAATTGGGCTTCTGTGAGAGTAGGATTCATAACGAGTAAAAGTGTGACGACTGCAACAATCCAGAGTGTTTTTCTCATTGGTACCCCCGATTTTAAACGGTTACGCTGTTTGAAGTAACCGAAAGGATCTCATTATTGTCATTCAACAGTACGACGGTCGGTTGATGATGCCTGGCATCTGTTTCCTGTATGCGGGTATAGCTCATAATGATCACTTGATCACCAACCTGGCCAAGCCGGGCAGCAGCTCCATTCAAACAAATGGCTTTGGTGCCGGGCTGACCTTCGATGACATAGGTTACAAATCGTGCGCCATTATTCAGATTCACCACATGGACTTGCTCATACGGCACCAGATCCGCTCCCCGCATAAATTCCGGATCCAGCGTTAAACTGCCCTCATATTCCAGATCGGCGTCCGTAACTCTACCGCGATGTATCTTCGATTTTAAGAGTGTGCGTTCCATCTTTGATAATTATTATATTATCAATTAACCGCGTTGTTCCCACATGCGCAGCAACGGCAATTAATGCCGTTCTGTTAATTGTCTCCAGTGGTTCCAAATTCTCCAGATCAACAACTGAAATATAGTCTTCTTCTACATCAGGCTGCTCATGAAAGAGCGCACGAATTTCCTCAACTATAATATTACTATTCGCTCGTCCAGATTCAACTATTTTTTTTGCCCGCTGTAATCCCTGGAATAAGGTGAGCGCCTGTTTCCGTTCGGCCGCGGTGAGATAGGTGTTCCGCGAACTCATCGCCAGTCCGTCTTCTTCGCGGATAATGGGTGCGACGATGATGTCGACCGGAAAGTGTAAATCCCGCACCATCTGCTGGATAATCACCGCCTGCTGGGCGTCTTTCTGTCCGAAAACTGCCACATCGGGTTGGGTGATGTTAAACAATTTGGCAACGATAGTCGTCACACCTCTGAAATGATTAGGCCGGGACCGGCCGCATAACTTCCCCGAGAGCTGTTCGACACTGAGATAGGTGCGGTAATTCTCCGGGTACATCTCCTCTGCGCCGGGGTGGAACAGAATATCCACGCCGTGCTCCTCGGCCAGCTGCGCATCGCGTTCCGGATCTCTGGGATACTCATCGAAATCTTCGTTCTCTCCGAACTGGGTCGGATTCACGAACACGCTCATGATTAGGGTGTCACATTTCGGCCGGGCAGTATCCAGCAGCGAGAGATGGCCTTCGTGGAGATAGCCCATGGTCGGGACGAAGCCCAGAACCTCTCCGGTTTGCCGCAGCTCCCGGGCCTGACGCTGCATCGTTTCTATGGAGGTGTGCACTTCCATGGATCCTGTTTAGCAGGGATTGCTGCTGGTGTATATTGCGTCCATGTCACGAGTCGTCAATAGGATTCCTCCGCATCCGGAAAGCTTCCTGACTGGATGTCCTGAATGTACGCCTGCACAGCAGACCGGATATTTGCTCCCAGTTCGGCGTACCTCCGGACAAATTTCGGTTGAAATTCGTCGAAAATCCCCAGCATATCGTACAGAACCAGAACCTGCCCGTCACAATGGCCGCCGGCGCCGATGCCGATAGTGGGGATGGAGAGAGTATTGGTGATGTTATGTGCCAGCTTCGCCGGGATTTTTTCCAGAACAATAGCAAAGGCTCCGGCCTGTTCCAGCGCCTCTGCATCAGCTACCAGTTCCTGGGAACTCTGCTCGGAGGTTCCCCGCGTCTGGTATCCACCGAACTCATGAATCGATTGCGGGGTCAAACCGAGATGCCCCATGACCGGGATGCCGGAAGCAGTCAGCCGATGCACCAGCTCTGTTACCCGCCTCCCGCCTTCCAGTTTGACTGCATCGGTTCCGGTTTCTTTCATAAACCGGATGGCATTGTTCATCCCGGTTTCGACAGAGGTTTGATACGAGCCGAACGGCATGTCGGCGACCAGGAGCGCGCGGGACACGCCCCGCCGGACAGCAGCCACGTGGAAAAGCATCTGCTCCATGGTGACCGGGAGGGTGGTGTCATACCCGGCAATAACATTCCCGGCGGAATCTCCCACCAGCACGATGTCGATCCCGGATTCGTCGAGCAGCTTGCCGAAGGTGGCGTCATAAGCAGTCAGGGCAGTGATCTTGTGATCGCCGTGCTTCCAGGAGCGAATGGTGGCAGTAGTGA
>DATFLS010000080.1:0-2751 GCA_035267465.1 bacterium | reverse complement strand
TGGTGCTGATTCGCACCGATCATCCCGATAAATACCGTGGGGCTAATGCGGTGATTTTGAAAGAGATGGTGCAGTCGAAATTCCAGGTGATTTCCGCTATTCAGCGGCTCATGCTGTGGGTGGCTGTTATTTCAGCGCTGGCAGCCGTAGCCACCGTGATCAACCTGGCCCGGGTGGATGCGTCGAACCGGCGTTCGGAATTCGGCATCCTCAAAGCACTGGGCGCTGGACAGCGGACAGTCTATACAATGGTGAGCGCCGAATTCGGTGTTCTGGCACTACTTTCCGCCGGCCTGGGTCTGGCAGGATCACTGGGACTGGCCTGGGGGATTATCCACCAGCTGGCCGGAACGGCGCCCAGTGTGGACATCACCGGGATACTCGCCGTGTTTGCCACCACTGCCGCCGCCTACGCTGCCGCCGGAGCGCTGTACCATTTCGAATCGAAACGACAATATGTTATCCGGGAATTGCGAGGAGAATAATCTATGATATCCGTCGAGAATCTTACCAAACGCTACAATACCATCACCGCACTGCATCAGGTCTCCTTCACTACCCGGCCCGGAATCGAACTGGTGGTAATGGGACCGTCCGGCAGCGGGAAAACCACCCTGGTGAACCTGATTGCCGGTCTGGATTCGCCGACCGGGGGCCGCATCGTGGTGAATGATATGGAAGTCACCGCACTCTCGGGCGATACGCTGACTGCATACCGGCGCGATCACGTCGGTATTGTCTTCCAGCAGTTCCACCTGATCACCTATCTCACCGCGCTGGAAAACTTGATGCTCGCCCAGTATCTGCATAGTATTCCCAGTGAATCCGACGCGCTGGATTCCCTGGATCGGGTCGGCTTGCGGGACCGGGCGGACCATCTGCCCTCGGAACTCAGCGGCGGCGAGCAGCAGCGGGTAGCCATCGCCCGGGCAATCACCAACGACCCCGACCTGATCCTGGCCGACGAACCCACCGGGAATCTGGACGAGGACAATGAACGGATTATCCTGGATATCTTCCGGCAGCTCAAGCAGGACGGGAAAGCCATTATCACCGTCACCCACAACCCGGCGGTCGGGAAGACCGGCGATGACATCCTGTATCTGGACCATGGAAAAATCGTGTCGCCGCCGGTCCGGGAAAAGAATGATTTTCCCGTGCTTCACTGATTTTCTCCGGGAATGCTCTGCAGCATATCGCCGCACAGACAGATCCGTCAGTCCATCCATCACCCGGCTTGAAATTCTTCCGGTCATTTGGCCTGCCATCCCGGCCACGGAAGCGCGTGCTGCCTGCATCTCCTTCCTGTCTCCCCGGGAGTACGTTGTGACAGAATCTTCTCTCATTCCTGATAGCCGCGGATGGACCTTCCAAAGATTCATTCCGACGATTTACCCCGGGGAGAGTGAAAGTTATCAGGAAGGAAATTCTCTGTTCCCGCAAGGAACGGATCACTTCTATACTATAAACCAATCACATCTATACTATAGATTGATCCTTTCTATACTATATATTGATCCTTTCTATACTATAGATCGATTGCATCTATACTATAAACCGATCACTTTCCAGTAAGGAAAAATATTTTCTTCGGAAGGAAAATATTTTTTCCCGCCGGGAACCGATCTGTTTCCCGCCGGGTAAATGAGTATCAGGCAGCAGATATATGGAAACGGGCTGAGCCAATTCTTATGTTCGGTGTCCATCCCCATTGAACCATGTTGATTCTTTGCAGCGGATTCTTCGAATACGCGTTTGCATTTCAGATACGAATTATTCTTCTGACCGAGCCATCTTCCACTAAGAACAGGATAACCCGACGTATGAGGAATTGCAGCATTATCTCGATGAATATAGGTGGATGCATACCGCACGGAGGCTTATGAGAAGCACAAGGGGCAGAAGACTTAAGGGCAGTGTCTGGGGCAGGAAAGACCAGGCCCCGATGACTATCATCGCTATCAAGGCAGTTCCCAGGAAATACGAACCGAGCGTCCGGCTGTGCTTTCCTCTTGCCAGCAGTATTGCCGCCGGCAGATGGGTAGGCAGCGCCCACAACAGATTCCAGTTCGCGGCGGTCCACGGCCGGATCGTTCCCACCCACATGAACAGGACAAACAATCCCAGCAGGCCCGTGAATCCGAACAGGAGAAGGTCCGCATACCGCAGAAAACGCCGGTACCTCGACTCCCGGAGTGTCAGCCCGAATATTACCATGGCCAGCAGCCAGAACACAGCCGCGGGTTGTGTGACCCGGATGCCGTGCGTCGCCTCGGAAGCCGGAGCCGGATAAGAAATTACCGATTGCACCAGAGGCAATTGACCTGACGGGCCCCGCAGCATCGCGCTGGCAAAGGCGTCTTTGAGTTCATAGGGCAAAAACATCATCTCCTGATAGGTAGCAGTTCGGTCGACCGGAGACCCCAGAAGCAGATGAATGCCCAGCGATCCCCAGGGATTCCTGCTGAGATAGGGCTGTATCGCTTCCCGAAACGAAACGGAGGGGGTGAACAGAGAATCAGCGAAGACCAGGTGAGTTCCAAAGACATCGACAAGCGCGTCGCGCACTTTGGTTGAGCAGTTGTTGAGAAATGAATCATACCAGTAATCCCGGTTCTCCGGGCGATAATTTTCTTCCAGGTAGGTATACAGAGCCTGCTGCTGCGGAGGTGTTAGGCGCAGCACCTGCTCATATAAGGAGCGATGCGCGGACAAATAGACTTTCCTGAACATCTGAAACTCCCACCGGGA
>DATFLS010000079.1:0-2242 GCA_035267465.1 bacterium | reverse complement strand
CCCGGCGATCCCGGCGAAACTGTGGAAGGCCGGCCCGACGCCGAACTGATGCCCCAGAGAGACCACACCGGTGGCCAGCGATGCCAGGGTTCCCATGGCAATCAGCACGTCCATGTTGGGCGCCAGATGGGTAGCAGACTTCCAGGCGCTTCGAATAGTTTCCCATCCGGGATAAAATACCGCGATCGCTGATAATACAATCATCCCGAGATCATAGCCGACTTTTCCGAGGAAGGTGTATCCGAAAATCATCTCCGGCAGCATCCAGAGGATGATCGGTATAGTCACCCCCCAGACCAGCCACATCTTTTGCCGGACGGTATCGATTTTTCGCTGATCCTTCTCCATCTCGGATTCGGCCGTTGCCTCCGGGTGCTGTTCCTCCTGAACCAGCTCATAACCGACACTATCCACTGCCGCTGCGAATTCAGTCATCCCCGTCCGGGAAGGATCATAGATGACCTGAGCGCTTTCTGTGGCGAGATTGACTGAGACGTCAGTCACACCCTCAACAGCCCTTAATGCATTCTCGACTGAGGCGACGCAACTGGCACAGTGCATGCCCTCGATGCGGAGAGTGCGCCGGATAGTATTCTCCGGAACGTCATACCCCACATCTTCGACCGCCTGCTTCAGGTCAGGAAATCCTGCCTGCTGTTCGTCATATTCCACCGTGGCGGATTCGGTGGCCAGATTCACACTGGCGACCTTCACCCCCGGCACATTGCGCAGAGATTTCTCCACAGACGCCACACAGCTGGCGCAGTGCATGCCTTCAATCTGGAGAGTTGTCTTCCGATCACTCATTGGATAATCCTGTTCTTTTTTAATTCGGTCCGTGTATTTTATATTCGCGTTTCAGTGCATGTCAGTGATTTTCAGTGTTGACTAATTGTGCTTTCCTTCAGAGGCCCGGACGAAACAGCCTCATCCGTGCTTCCGGAACTTGGAGAGCACCGTCATCACCTCATCGATCTTCTGCTGTTTGCCCAGGTGGTCATCGCTGGTCATCGCATCCGCCACGCAGGTCTGGAGATGCTGTTCCATCACCAGATCTTCCACTCCCTTCAAAGCGGAGACAACAGACGCGGTCTGAGTGAGGATGTCAATGCAGTAGCGATCTTCATCGACCATTTTTTGCAATCCCCGGATTTGCCCCTCGATTCGCTTCAGCCGGGTCACGGCCTGCTTCTTTTGTTCCTGGTTCATCATAGGTCATATCACCGTTCATTTCCTTTCTCTCCCAACAATGGTAAATATACCATACCCCAGTAGGGTATGTCAAGGGGAAATACAACAACAAATTGCACGAATTAAAACGAATACAAATTTTAACCAAACTTCAATAGAAGCAAGGCCGGGGGTGAGTTATACTATAAATATTATCAACACGTCATTTGACTAAAGTGTGGTTTCCGAGAATCAATGCGTAGTTCATTGATGAGTAGTTCTTATATGTATACCAGGCACCATAAGAAAAAGTAAGGCATCCACACATTAACTCATTTTCATATCCACTTTATCTGTAAATATCTGCCCCATCTGCGTTACCCGTGTGCTATTATGCTCTTATTAATCGTGTATAATCAATATTCGTGAAAATTAGTGTAATTCGTGGTTTCAATTTGTTGCTCACATATTCTCACGCCACGAAAAGCCGCCAGAATAAAAAGAGCAGGGTGAACCCGGAAAGGAATATCAGTCCCATCCAGCTGAGCACCCGCATCCCTTTTTTGGGTCGGGCGAAGTCAGGCATCTGCTGGCTGGTGACCACCCGATAATTGATATACCCCAGAACCGGCGCTGTCAGAAAAGAGAGAATCGTGGCCAGATCCACCATTGTTGTAAATGTTTTCCCCAGCCATTGCAAAATCACCAGCGAAATCACCACCACAAAAAGCATCAACCAGATATAGAGCGGCCGGCTGTCTCGTTTTCGGATGGATGCGGGGAAGATCAATTCCACGGCACGGCGGAGCACCCGCGGAAAGGCGTCGACCACCGTCAGGGTCGTACTGAACATCGTGGTAAAGGCGGCTGCCAGGATAATGGGCCGGCTCCATTGTCCCAGGGAATCGGTATAGAGCTGCACCAGCTGGCCGGCGAATACCGCACCGCTGTCGGCAAATTGCTCGCCGGTACCGTACATCACAAGAGCGCCCATGGTGAGAAATCCGAGCGCCATCAGACCGGCGCCGGTATATCCCAGATTAAAATCGAAGGAGGCTTCCCCGAGATTGGG
>DATFLS010000078.1:0-5017 GCA_035267465.1 bacterium | reverse complement strand
CTGGTATATCTGTGCCCTTTGGAGCAACAGCAGTAGCATGCCGCTTGTTGGCTCTTGACGAACACCAAACCTGGAACGCCCTGGGACTGGTTTTCAATCGCTGCGGAGGCAGTTTTCAGAGCAATATCGATGGAACGCTGGCCGTCCGCGTTATCCAGGGTTGGGTAGCCCAGGAATCATTGCTGAGTGCCCGCCATGCGCAGCTCGGACTAACAGGGCCGGTAAATTTCCTCAGTGGCATTTACGGGTACGAACACCTGTATTGTCACGATCATATACCGATAGCCGATCTACTGGATGAACTTGGAAGTGATTACCGTCTGCGGAATATGGCGTTCAAGAAATATCCCAGTTGTGCCATGACATCCGGACCGACGGATGCAATTCTCGGTATTCTGAAAGACTATAGTCTGGATCCGGATGACATCGTCAATATCACGGTTACGCTGCCGCCCTATGGCCACAGGCTGGTAGGCCATGATTTCAAGATTGGAGACAATCCGACTGTAGACGGCCAATTCTGTACTCAATACTGTATTGCAAATGTACTGTTGCGAGGCAATTCCAGGATACAACATTTTACTGCAGATTCGGTTCTTGATCCGGAAATAGAAAAGTATATATCCAGGATAACCGTGCTGGCTGACAAGGATCTTGATTATCGTGGGCATACAGCAACAGATATGAGAGTGACGACCAAGGACGGCAAGGTGTACAAGCGTGGCATGGACGTGGCGCCGGGTTTCCCCGGCAATTCACTGACCGACGAAGATCATATGCAGCGGTTTATGGATTGCATGGATTTCGGCGCTGAACGGATAGAACGCTCCCGTATAGACGCGATCCTGTCATTCATCAGGAATATCACCGCGGTGGAGGATGTACGGGCGCTGGTTCCACTGCTGACGGAGGTGCCGGTGGAATGAGCGTCTGCGCAGACTGACGGCATGGCAACGAAGACATGGAAACTGCTTCTGCCGGTCGCCGTAGAAAATCCTAAAAATAGTTAAATAATCAAAGAGATAGCAAGTATCGGCAAAGCTGTCAGGTGGTGTTATCAACGCTGATTTCGACCCCGGTAATCTGTTCCACCCAGCCGGCGAGTTTACTGACACTCGTTTCCGCCCCGGCATGCTTTTCCGCCTCCAGCCACACTCTCTGGTTTGTTTCCGACAGTTCTGCAGGCAGATCCATTTCGGATGCCAGCTTCATGGCGATACCGATGTCCTTCACCATAAGCCCCAGTTTGAACGGGTCGTCGAATTTTCTGCTGATGATGCGTTGCTTGATGTGGGTCCGGCTTATCCACGATTCGCCGGTCGATACATTAAGTACGTCCGTCATGACATCGGGATTTAATCCGAAGGCTTTCCCGATAGCGAGCCCTTCCGTTGTAGCCAGAAACGTAACGGAAGTAATAAGGTTATTGATGCATTTCATCGCATGGCCGGAGCCTACCGGACCGAGATGAAATATTTTCTTCCCCATGATTTCAAGGAGAGGAGAAACACGTGTAACCGATGCGTTATCGCCGCCAACCATGAACACGAGTTCGGCGTTCATTGCACCGACCTGGGCGCCGGAGACAGGTGCATCGACCATAACGATATTTGCTTCAGCCAATATTTTGGCCGTGGCGGTTGTCAGCCAGGGTTCGCAGGACGAAGTATCGAGCAGTATGGAACCGGGCCGAAATCCCCGGATAAGGCCTTTTTCGCCGATCGCGGTTTCCTGAACATACTTGCCCGACGGCAGCATGGTGATGACTATGTCTGAAGCCTCCGCAATCTCGGCGGGGGATTGCATTACCTTGATGCCTGGATGCGCAGCGGCAACCTTTTCGGAAGCGCTATTTTCAATATCGTAAATGGAAAGCTCGTATCCGGCATTGGCGATATGTCCAGCCATGGCTCCACCCATAACGCCAAGACCGATAAAACCGATGCGTTCTTTACTCATCACGAAAACAACCTCATGTGCGGAATTCTATTGTATTAAAGATTGCCAGATATTGACTGTTCATGGCAACTCTTTTTAGCAGGAATGTGATGGGTCGGAATTTATATCCGTAGTATAAAACGAAATGCCGGTAATGGGTGATATCGTGAATTCGCGCATGAGTGAAACACAGTTCACTTTTGATAAATCCAATATTTCGCTTTCAGTAAAGTTCATATTCCCGGAAGTGCTATTATGCAATTGAGGTTCCCTCCCTCAACACTTTGTGCGGGTGTGCCGGCATAGCTGGCGCACCCGCTCCCTTTCTCGAAAGATCCTCCAATTTCCATACATATCGTTATTCTGTGCATCCCCGGATTCGAACTGCTGTGTGCGCGGCGGATTTCTGGAAATCTCCGGCCTTTGACAATGACTGCTTCAACGCCGACGTGCTGTCAGGTTTGCAGAAGCAAAACCCTGGTGATCGCCAGTTGGCTGTGCGTGCCGAAGATGGTTCAAAGCAGGCGGGCTGGTCAGTGAGCTTTTTATAATATGCTGATTGCGATCTTTCCCACGAATTTGCCCGAACCCAGAAGCCGGAATGCATCTACGGTTTCGGCAAGGGGAAATACCTTGTCGACATGGGGTTTTATCCGGTTTATCTCGATCGCACGGTTCATTTCCTCGAACATGCTGGTGTTTCCGACCCCAACGCCGTGAATTCGGCCGTCTTTCTGCATAAGGGGCCCTGGATTGCAATCACCCGTGTTATCCGGCCGGAAGCCGATCAACGCAATTTTCCCGCCGAAAGCCAGAGCCTGATAGGAGCGGGACAGGGTGCCCGGACCGCCGAGCTCGATAATGTGGTCCGCACCACGGCCCCCGGTGATCTTCATAACTTCCTTTTCCCAGTCGGGAATCTTATTGTAATTAATGCCCATCACATCCCGTCCCGGAAAGAGTGAAAGAGCACGCTCCAGTTTTTCATCGCTGGACGAGGTCAGTATCAGACGCGCACCAGCCGCCGCCGCAAACTGTGCGGCGAACAACGAGACGCCGCCGGTGCCGAGCGAAAGAACGGTTTCGCCGGGTCTTACGGATTGCCCCGCCACCATGGTGGCATTCCACGCGGTAACGCCGGCGCATGGCAGGGATGCGGCTTCTTCAAAGGAAAGGGAAGGGGGAACGGCGACCACGCCATCCTCATGCAGTGTTATGTATTCGGCCAGGACACCCTCGAGCGGCACGCCGAGAGCCGGAGGATGATAGGTCATGGGGCCGTTTTTCCATACCTGAAAGAAAGTGCCGGCAACCCGGTCGCCGGTCTTGAAGCGGCTGACATTACCGCCCGTGGCAGCCACTTCCCCCGCGGCATCCGATAACAGGATGACATCATGATCCACACCGGCAGTGGCATAATTATCGGTTACTATCAGATAATCCCTGTAATTCAGAGATGCTGCCCGCACCTTTATGAGCACTTCGTCGGGACCCGGTTCCGGATCGGGCATATCAACGATTTCCACACCAGCAAGACTGATGTTGTCTTTCCGCAGAACGCAGGCTTTCATTGTCTTTCTCCTGTTGACCTCGAAATAAAAGAATATTGGCAAAGCGGAATTACAGGGTCAAGCATCCACGTGATCGTGCAGGCTTGTTTTCAGTCATTGAGTAGTTCGCTATTTGCCCGGATTGACATCCCGAAGGCTAGTGTCTAATCTCGATTTCATCAGGATCTGCTCCAAATCGGACGGAACAGTATATGATTTTGCAACAGGAATCCGGAATCAGATGTATGGATGTCACCGTGAAGATGCCACGGAGTGGTAATCCGGGAATGTTTCTCTGATAACCGGGCAGACACAACCCGTAATACCTTATGCCACAGCACAAAATCGCCACGGGGCCCGCCGTATGGTACGGATATGAGCAGGCCCGAAGAAAAGACTGGGCCCTGCAGCTCGATGATGACCAGGTAAAGGAACTCGAGAATGCAACGGATCTGCTGCGTTCACGCGGCTTGACACTGGACCAAGTGACACGCTCCGATTTCGACCTGCCTAGTCTTACCCCTACTCTGGACGCGGTAGCGGAAGAACTTGAAAAGGGACGTGGATTTGCCCTGATCCGCGGTTTAACCGTCGGCGACTACACGGCGGATGAACTCGGGGCCATGTTCTGGGGGATAGGTACCTATCTGGGTATCGGTGTATCACAGAGTGCAGAGGGCGACCGGCTGGGCCATGTGATTGATCGCGGAGCAACCGACAGATATTACACAGCAGGCGGGCCCATAGAGTTCCATATGGATCCGGCGGATGTCGTTGGGCTTCTGTGTCTGCGCGGCGCGAAAGAGGGCGGTGCCAGCCGAATTGTCAGCGCCCAGGCCGTGCATAACGCCATCCTCGAGGAACGGCCGGACCTACTTGAAATCCTTTACCGCGGTTTTCACTGCAGCCGCCGGGGTCACGGCGACACGGTAACGGAATGGCGTATTCCGGTTTATGCCGGGGGAAGACGGGGACTGGAAAGCTATTTCCTGCCGGTGACCATTCGTCAGGCGGAGGAGGAAGGCTATACTCTCAGCGAACCGGAACGGGAGGCAATGCAGTTTCTCAATGATGTCGCCTCGAGACCGGACATGTATCTGGACATGAATTTCAGTCCAGGTGATATACAGTTCCTGAACAATCGCCTTATTTTCCACGCCAGGACGGACTATCGCGATGATCCGGACCCTGCCCTGCGCCGGCACCTGCTGCGCCTGTGGCTGATGATGCCGGGCTGGCCGGAACCACCCGAGGTCCAGCGTCTGCATCAAAAAACCGACCGGGCCGGCGGCGGGGTACAAAGCCGGGCAGGGTGAGCGGCCGGTACCGGCGAGACGTCCGGAACCGGCATAATTTCATGTAGTTGACCATTCGGTTGTATTCCCTCTCTCCTTCCAATTCGTAATTCGGTATGGCCGGACGCCCGCCGGCTGTGCGAAGTCCCGGCCCGGCTCAATAACCCGGCGTATTCAAGCCGGGACTGCACGGGAAACCGGGTCGGTGGTTCGTATGCAGTAAAAAGGGGATGT
>DATFLS010000077.1:0-4653 GCA_035267465.1 bacterium | reverse complement strand
GTATCACTGGGTTGAGCCCCCTGCTCCAGCCAGTAGAACAATCTATCTTCGTCAATCTGAAAAATCGGCTGCCCGGGTAAGGGATTATAGATTCCCAGGCGTTCCAGCTCCTTTCCGTCGCGTTGCCGACGAGAATCAATGGCTATCACCCGATACACTGATATCTTTTTTCGCCCCATGCGTTTCAAACGTAACTTCACTGACAACGATTTCCTCCTTTGATTCTTTATGTTGGGAGTCCGGGGATCTGTTGTTGAAATTTGCCCCGGCTCATTTGACGCATCATTTTTTTCATTTGGTTAAATTGCTTGAGTAACTGGTTCACTTCCTGCACGGAAGTGCCACTGCCCCGGGCAATGCGTTTCCGCCGGCTTCCCTGAATGATCTGCGGATTTCGCCGTTCTTCCTCCGTCATCGAATTGATCATTGCTTCTACCGTATCCAGCTGATCCTCGTCTACAGACAGCCCCTGCCGTTTGAGTTTGCCCATCCCCGGGATCATATCCAGGAGCTGATCCAGTGGTCCCATGTTGCGGATCTGTTCCAGTTGATCACGAAAATCCGTGAGGGTTAGATCATTCTGCCGAATCTTGGCGTTGAGCTGCTCAGCGGACTCTTCATCAATTGTCTGCTGCGCCTTCTCCACCAGAGAAACCACATCTCCCATTCCGAGGATACGCCCGGCAAGTCGTTCCGGATGGAAGGGTTCCAGAGATTCGACAGACTCACCGACCGACATGAATTTAATCGGACGTCCGGTGACCGAAGTGATGGATAATGCTGCTCCGCCTCGGGCATCCCCGTCCATTTTGGTCAGGACCACCCCATTAAAATTCAGCGATTCCTGAAATTGCGAAGCGGCATTCACCGCATCCTGCCCGGTCATGCCATCAGCGACGAATAAAATTTCATCCGGCTGGATGGTCGATTTGATCTGTGCCAGCTCTTCCATCATTTCCTGATCAATATGCAGCCGCCCCGCAGTATCCAGGATGAGCACATCATAATGGTTTTTCCGGGCGTGGGTTCGGGCGCTCCGGCAGATTTCGAGCACATCTTCCTCGCCATCCGACCAGACTTCCAACCCCGCTTGCGACCCCATCTTCTTGAGCTGCTCCTTCGCCGCCGGCCGGTACACATCGACTGCAACCAGCAGAGGATGATGTCCCCTTTTCTTGAGATGCCGACCAAGTTTGACCGTAAAGGTAGTCTTGCCGGATCCCTGCAATCCGACCGCCATCACCGCGTGGGGAACCGATCCCTCGAGCTGGATGTCCGACTGTTCCGATCCGAGCAGATCCACCAGCTCATCGTGGAGTACTTTGACAATCTGCTGACCGGGGGTGACACTTTTAAGCACCTCCTGTCCGACTGCCTTCTCCTTCACCGAGGCGATAAATTCTTTCGCCACCTTATAGTTGACATCCGCCTCCAGGAGGGCCCGCCGCACTTCACGCAGTCCATCCACCACATTTTTTTCATTCAGGCGGCCGCGTCCTTTTAATTTCTTTAAGACTCTATCTAAATTTTCTGATAGTTGTTCAAACATAGTTTTCCATATTTAATTTTAGCAAATTAATTTAATTTCGATCGACGTTCGTCGCAACTCTTTTTCCATCGAATCATTCCTGTCAAACCACTCTCCCGCAAATATTCCCTTTCAGGCACCGATCACAGGATTATATTCAGGGGTTATACAAACAGAACTACCGTTCGTTTCTCCCCTATTCGGCTGCTTTCACCAAGTTTGTGCGCTCCTGTTCACAGGGTCACTCGGATCACCAGCGTAATTTCCCTGTTTCCTCTAAGCATGGCAACTCGTATTTTTGGTGATAACTGAACCTGGTTCGGCCGGAACGTTCAATTGAATCGGCACCAGCCGTTTTTAATACAGAGGCGGAATACGAAGGAAACAGCAACTAAGTACAGAATCTGTCACAGAAGTGAAACTGATCCCCCGAACGGCGGTGAGAACCCGATGTGATTTTCTGAGACTCCGTTCCCTGGTAGGCCTTGAATTGGACAACTGAATCACGGTTGAACACCGGGGAAAACGAAGAGGGCAGGTCCCGATCTGTGCGCAGCTTATCTCGTAGTGGGGAAAATAAATGGCAACTTGTAGAATCATCCGATACAATGGATCGGCAGTCGAACTCCGAATAACGAGCGAATTCGTATGATACCTGCCATCGACCGGCCTGTCATCCTGGCGTCGGCTTCCCCACGGAGGGCCTCGCTCCTGAGACAGGTGGGAGTGGCGTTTCAGGTGCACCCCCCACGGTTTGAGGAGCCGACAGCACAGCACGTCTCCGAAACTGCTGGCACCGCAGCCACAGAGCTAGCGATTCGGAAAGTGCAGGCTATAGCAGAAAATCACCCACGGGCGCTGATTATCGGCGCCGACACTGTGGTCGCGCTGCAGAATAGACTGCTTGGCAAGCCGGCAGATGACCGGGAGGCGAAACGCATGCTCCGTGCGCTCAGCGGACACACGCATAACGTGATCACCGGAGTTGCCCTGCTTTTACAGCCCGAGGCCTCCCTTCACACCTTCACGGCAGAGACCATCGTGCGCTTCCGGTCACTGACCGACGAAGAGATCGCCCGCTATGTTCAAACCGGCGAATCCCGCGATAAAGCTGGCGCTTATGGAATTCAGGGAAAAGGCGCCCTCCTTGTCCAACTCATCCGGGGCGATTACAATAATGTGGTCGGATTTCCGCTCACTGCTTTCTATGTACAACTCCGCAAGCAGCATATAATTTAGTGTTCCGGGACAATCTTTTTGGTTGATCCAAGCTATTATTTCATTACATTTTGCCGATATATAGTACGACTGAAGTGATGAGGTTTGCATGAAAAATTTTTTCCAGGAATTCAAACAACATCGGGAAGAGCAAGAAATTACCCTGGAAGATATTTCCGATGTCACCAAAATCAACGTCCGATTTCTCCAGGCGCTGGAGGAAGGCAATTTCGAGGTGCTCCCCGAAACCTATATCCGATTATTTCTCCGGGCCTATGCCAAAGAAATCGGTATTGACCCGGATGAGGCCATTGAGAAGCTGGAAATTTATCAGGGAAAAGTTGCCGACTTCCAACCCAGGATCAGAGAGCCCCAGCCGGAATTACCGGAGAAACCGGAGTTTGGCGAGAGCCCCGGGTCCCCCCGGATTAATCTGAAACCCAACAGTACCTTCAACTGGAAACGAACGCTGCTCATCATAATACTGTTTGTGGCGGTCATCTGGGCTATTAAATCGTATGTCAGCAGCAGCCAGGAACGCAGCCCGAATACACAGAGTACCGAACTGCAGTCCGCCCGGCAGGGAAACCGCACAGTCTCATCCGAAGATGTGGTCTCCGACGAACAGTTCGAAGGCGGAGAGGTAGTGGACAGGACCCAGCAGTCCGTCCCCTCGGTGAATGCGAGCGAAGATATTGTTCTGCAGGTCAATGCTGTGGCCCGGACCTGGCTGCGGGTCAGACGAGATAACGCTCCCACTGAAGAGTATCTGTTCCTTCCACAGGATTCGAAAACCCTCCGGGCGACCAACCGGATCGAATTACGTATCGGCAATTCCGCCGGAGCGAATCTCACGCTGAACGGAGAACCTATCCCCGATCTGGGCTCCTCGAATACCGTGAGCGATCTGGTGATTAATGAAAACGGCGTGGTGGATAAAACCACGGTGATTCCGATGGCCTCATCGGTTGTGGGCGACACCACTGCTTCCTGACCCTGCCGCCGTATTCATAACTTCCCCACTGCCTGGCAGAACCGTGCACATTTATCCATATTCCGGTAAATAGTGGCAATTATTTTCATTTTGTACTCTATCTGTTCACTTATATAATGAAACTTTAACATATTTTATCATATAATAGTAAAAGCTCCCATCACAATTAGTGTTTATTTTTTAATTCTTGACAAACCAGTAATCCTGGTGTATAATTGTGGGTAACAGTGGGTAATTATCCCAAATTTTTGAACCATGTGTGGGCTCGATGGTATCGAGAACGAATACATTTATTGGTGAGTATCACTACTCGATCGATAGCAAGGGGCGGATTAATATCCCTGCAAAATTTCGGCAGGCACTGTCACCGGACTCGGACGGGACCTTTGTAATTACGCGTGGGCTGGATCAATGCGTTTGGATTTATCCGCTGGAAGAGTGGGAGCGCATTGAGGATAATTTGCGGAGCTTTACGTTTCTGCGGCCCAAGGAGCGTGATTTTATCCGGCAGATTGTGCGACATGCCACGCCCACCAAGTACGACAAGCAGGGTCGGGTTATGATTCCGGCGACGCTGCAGAACATTGCCGCTTTGGACGATGAGGTACTCATCATCGGCATGCTCAACAAAATTGAGGTCTGGAATCCGAACATTATTGACGATCGCTACGATTCCTTCCTCGACCTGACGGATGAGGATTACGAATCGTTTGCGGCACAAATCAAGCTATAACTCCGGGATGGCAGCACCGCATATTCCTGTGTTAGTTAAGGAGGTCGTTGACCGGCTGATCACGAAAAGAGACGGTATATATGTGGACGGCACCGTGGGAGCAGGCGGTCACAGTCAGGCCGTGCTGGAACGACTCTCGGCGGATGCCGTCTTGCTGGGTGTCGATGCGGACACGGCAAT
>DATFLS010000076.1:0-5658 GCA_035267465.1 bacterium | reverse complement strand
CGGTCACTGTCTAAATTATACAGCTGTTCATAGAGTTGAGCAGCCTCCCGATAATCTTGTTCGCGTAAATAAATATTCGCCAGGTATTCCAACGCCGTTAATCGGGTCTCCCGATCTGTGGTGCTTTCCGAAAGCCGGGTGTAGGTCTGTTTTGCCTTTTCCCATTGCTGAGTGATATAATACACCCGTCCCAATTTGGACAGTAAGGCTTCATCGGATGGTTCGATGCGCTCCAATCCACGTTGCAGAATTTCCAGGGCCTGATCATACTTCCTCAAAGCAACGAAGGCATCACTCAAATCAGCATAAATGGTTGCTGAACTGGAGTCATATCGCAGGGCCTGCTGATATTCCAGAGCGGCCAGAGCATAGTTCCCCTGAAGTGCCGCATTGACGCCCTCCATATAATGTCGAATTGAGCGAGAATTATAGACCTCTTTCTCGCCCTCCTGCTCTGCCGATGGAGGGGCAGTGGCACCTTCCGGGCCGGCGCCCAATTCTTTTGACGTCCCGCATCCCGTGAGCATCATCACCAGCACTATCAGCGCAAGCACTCCGGTTTTCCAGAGATGGTCCCGGGTGCACGACGGGAACCCGAATTTTCCTGACGATCTGCGCATTACGATCTGTTTATCCCATGACCTCTGAACGATTACATTTGCACACCGCGACCATTTTCTGGTTAAATCGCCAATCTTTGGAATGAGATTTTTGCACCGATGTAACCTGTTGTACGTTTTGATAGGTTTCGCCGCACTCGGGGCAGCGCTTGCCCGTTTCCTGACTCGCAGCGGCTACCTTCTCTGCAAAACTCTTGGTTTTCTTTGCCATTATGCCTCCTGTATTCGTATCGATTCATTATATGTATGCACAGAATCCCCCCCAAGTTTCTTCACTTCATACATTGCCGCATCCGCATGGCTAATCAGCGTATCCACATCAGCTGCATGGGCCGGAAATTCTGCCAATCCCAGGCTGATGGTGATCTGTTCCCGGACCTCGTCCCTGGTGAAGACGTGTTCCTTAATTCCTATGCGAATCCGGTTTGCCGTATTCACCACATCCTTTGCAATGGCATTGACCAGAATTATCGCGAACTCCTCTCCACCATACCGGGCTACCATATCGATGCTGCGCACGGATGTTTGGATTACCTGAGCCGTTTCCTGAAGAACAAAATCTCCAAACAGATGGCCGTAGGTATCGTTAATTCGCTTGAATTTATCGATATCGGCGATGCATAATGTGAACGGGGTTTGATACCGTTTACTTCGCTGTATCTCCTGTGCCAGCCGTTCTTTGAACGCCCGGTGATTGTGCAGGTTTGTCAATCCATCTCTGGTAGCAATACTTTTCATATAGCGATAAAGATAAAAGCGATTGAGCCCGGCTCCAAACACAGAACCGAGAATTTGCAGGATATCCTGGACCTCGCTGGTGTATTTACCCGGCGCCCGGCTCTCCAGAATAATGGCGCCATAAATTCCCGTATGGCTCACAATAGGCACAATGACCAACGATTTGGTCTCAATCATATGCTTACGCAATTCAGGAATGTGCTGCCCATTGTCCTCGTCAGGGTGTAGGGTCGGAAATAGGCGGGCCTTTCCCGTTTTGATGACATCGTGGAGCAAGGAATCCTGCAGCTCAAACCGATAACCTGCCCTGTGTTCGCAGAGATCTCCATCAATGGTGGCAATTTCTGCCTGTGCCGAATTTTGCGATTGGAGCAAAATAACAGTCAGTGAGTCATAATCAAACAGTTCTCTGCTGACTTTAACACTCTGCCTGAAAAGCGCCTCGACGCTGTCGGTCTCACTCAATTGCGCATTAATTTTGCTGAGCCGAGCATACAGATTCCGCTGATCCGAGAGATGATCCAGCACGTCAAATTGTACCATGACTGATGATATTACTTGGGTGTACTTCTTCAATAATGCTCCATCCTGTTCAGAGAAACTCCCCCTGGCCAGCTGATCAATAGCCAGCACCCCGATAACGCTATTCTTATAATGCAGGGGGACCGACAGAAAGGATTGAATAGCCGGTGTGGGATCCTGATAGTAATTTACCGGTAATTCGGCATCCTCGTCTGACTTATTTGTGAGAACTGTCATATCCGCAGTAAATGCCTGTCCGAGGATTCCGGCGTCAATTTCGACTTTTTTCCGCAGAGATGCCTTGGAAGATTGACGGTGATCCTGCAGCACCAAAGCATTCTGTGGCAGATGTGCAACATAGACCATGACAGTATGGCAGAAAAAGGTATCCTCAATGATCTCCAGGACCCGCTGCAGGAACGTATGATAGGCCCGGGTAGCATCCAACTCCGCAAGGTCTTCGTCTAAATGATCTCTGGAGAGAACATCTCCGGCTGGTTCGGATTCCGGAACGGTCTTCACCGTTACCATTTCCTCAGCAGGATCTTCCTCTGGAGTATCTCCAACCGCTAATGGCTGGGTGGAAGTAATCACGTTCACCTGGAGTTCCTGCAAAACAATCCATAAATATACAGCAAATGCCAGCAATACCAATACCTTAATGAAAAAACCCAAACCTGTGGCCGGGACACCAGGATAAATAAAAATGCCTACTGCCAGCAGTCCGAAGATAAAGGCAAGGATAAAATATACACGAATGCTGTCACCCATAATAACGGTAACTGTTCCTTCCCGGGTTGAGCCCGTACTTAATTCAGAAGATTGTAACGCCGCTCTTCCCGAAAATCAATGGGAAAAGGGTGACAATAGAGAGGAGAACGACAGATATTACTGCCCATTTACGTAACGAATTTGTCCCTCAAACGAACGCCCCTCCTGGACGGGCATAATCCGATTGGTATCATCGGTATCACTCTCCATGGTGATCGGAGTTTGCAAGAGCCCCGGCTGATTGGAGATTAATACCTGTTGAGGCACATTCAATGACGGAGGTGGAAGAACTGGCTGATCCGGTTCGGCAATGGAGTCGCCGGTTTCCTGGATCGTATTGAGGCCAATGAGTAATGCAATCGTTGCAAACGCCATAGCGATAGCATACCTGGGGAATAAGTGTTCCGGTACAATCCCGAGAAATTTTTGCCAGATGGATTTCTCCTCCAGCTGGTCAATACGCTCATAGAGTCGACGATTGAAATCAGGGGATGTCTTTTTCCGTGGGAGGGAATGTATGGCGAATAGTGCGGACTTAAAATCTTCAAGGAGTTCATCACAATCCGGACAAAACTCTTTATGCTGCAAGAACCGCTTCCGTAGGTGAGGTGAAATGTCTCCGTCTACGTAGTCTGATAGTCGTGCCTCGAATTCGGAACAATTCATTCGCCCAATTACCTCCTTTACAGAGATCTAGTAGTTGTGTCGGATCATTCTATCGTCAACGGTGCTTTTACGAAGTCCGCTCGGCCTTAGGAGTTCTGAGATGCCTCAATTTCTCTTGTAATTTAATGCGCCCACGGTTAATACGAGACTTTACTGTTCCTACCGGAACATCGATTATATTACTTATTTCCTCGTAACTAAGTTCCTGAATATCTCGCAAAATAATCACGGTTTTAAATTTATCGGACAGTTCGTTAATCGCGTCCTGAATTTCCTGTTCGGTGTACTCTCCTTCAACATCTTCTTCCGGCGCAAATTCTTCGGACGGGATCTCATATTCCTTATCTTCCAGTCCCAGGTTGCTCAACGAGAACATCTTACGCCGTTTCTTCTTGCGAAGTTCCGTTTTCGCCAAATTACCCGCGATGGTGTAGATCCAGGTCGAAAACTTCGCAATATTTCGATACATATGTTTCTTCTGGTATACCCGGAGGAAGGTATCCTGCACCACGTCCTCGGCGGCTTCCTCGTTCGACAGATAGCGATACACGAAATTTTTCAGCCGATCCTTGAACCGGTGCACGATTTCCTCGAAAGCATATTCATCGCCCTGCTGAAATCGAGCAATCAGTTCCTCATCCGAATATTTTTCCATGAAATCATTCATGGAGGACATCCTCTCGAGTATGAAATATTTCGTAAAAGAAGGCGGTCAAGTAATTTTTTTCAGCCAGCGCACTGGTTGTTTTCGCCACCAGATCCGCCTCTTCTATGAGCGGAAATGCCTGATGAAGTTCCTCTCGTGTAAATCGACGGACAATCTTTTTATATTTCCACGCAAGATTCCTGCCATTAAAAACTTCTTTGTTAATTTCGCTATCTCGTTTCCGTTCGTTCAGCATTTCCTTTACCACCCACACTTCACCGAAAAAATCCGCTGTTATCATTAAAATATAGCTAACACTTGTGCCCTCTTCAAGTAATGAAAACACATAGCGCAATATCTGTGGCAGAGATTTGGTTCCCAGGACATCTTTGAATTCATAGACCGAATGGGTCCGCGTCTCTCCAACGAATTCTTCTAATAGCTCCGTTGTAATGACCTGCTGATCGCCGGACAGGTATGTCGCGAGTTTTTCCAATTCGCTGGAGAGTTGCTGGAGGGATTCCCCGGCCAATTCAATGAGCCGGCTGCGCACATCCTCCGACGCCTCCATATCCTTTTGCCGGAGGATAAACCGGAGCCATTCATCCATTTCCCGCAACCAGGGAATTCGAACTTCTACCGGTTTCGCCACTGCTTTCACCTGTTTCGCAAATTTGGTATGCAGGGAGCGGGATTCATGGAACAGAATCAGGCAGATCTCTCCTTTGGGTTGATCCAGGTAGTCGAGCAGGGCGCTTTGACCACTGCTGTCCAGTTCTTCCATCTCTTTGATGATTACCACCTGCGGCTCAGGGAACAGCGACTCGGAAATCAACTCAGACAGAATAGTTTCCGACGAAATTTCACTGGCATGATACGTATATTTCTCCCACCGGGATTGGTATTGCTCCCTGAAAACCCGCACGATCGCCTGAAGGAAAGTATCTTGTAAATAGACCTCTTCCCCGTACAGCAGATACGCCGGCTCCCGGTGATCCTGCAGCGATTCGATCACCTGCAAAAACTTTTGTACCGGAGATTTCTTTGCCATTTTGCTCCTCTCCGCAGCGCATCCTCGATCTTACTAAAACATCGTTATACCGATCGTCAGTATCCCGACAACAGCACAATATAATGCAAACCAGCTGAATTGTCCTTTGCGAAGTGTGTCCATTAACAGGAGAATGGCAGCCCAACCCGACAAGAATGCGGCGATCGTACCAACAATCACGCCCCAGTACTCGATTGAAGTCAAGTGTATGTGCAATGCATTGATTAATTCCAGCGCACTGGCTCCCAGAATCACAGGGATGACCAGAAAGAATGAAAATTTTGCCGCAGTCTCCGGGTGGAGCCGCAGCCATAAGCCCGCCGTAATTGTGCTCCCGCTTCTGGAAATACCCGGGATAATCGCCAGGGCTTGGGCGAACCCTATCAGGATACTCCTGCCCACGCCCAGCCGGTCATCCGGCTTCTGCCGGGCGTACCGGCTGCTCCACAAAATGAGCGCTGTGACCAGTAACATGCATCCGACCAGCAGGGGATTTTGAAATGCCCGGTCGATGAAATTCTCGGTGAGTAACCCGATGATTCCGGCCGGGATAATCCCGATGAGTATCATCCCGTTGAGCCTGAACTGCTCGTCTGTCTCCCAGAGATCACTCCATCTGGCAGGCTGCAGTATTCCCTGACATA
>DATFLS010000075.1:0-3272 GCA_035267465.1 bacterium | reverse complement strand
GCTGGCCAGATAATCACCGTGAGCCCGGTAGCGATGCGTGGGGTTGACCTCCGTGCTGGACTCCCCGTCACCAAACTGCCAGAGATAGCTGGGAATGCTGCCATTGCCAGCATCGGAGAGATTGTTAAAACTTACCGGATCAGATAGACCCTCCTCTCGATCAATGATAACCGTATCCGGTTCCGCGCTAAAATCCACAGTTGGATCGTCCCCTTGGGCCTTCACGTTGATGTAATCGGACACGACTTTGGTATCGGTGCCCACACTGGTTCTCACCCGTAATTTTACAGAATACAGGCCAGGACTCTGATAGGTATGGGTGACATCCTGGCTGGCACTGCTGGAATCGCCATCTCCAAACATCCAGGACCACTCTGTGATATTCGCAGTCCCCGGAAGGGAAAAATCCTTGAATTCTACCTCCAGGGGCGCTTCACCACTGAAGGGTAATGCGGCAAATTTCGCGGTTGGTAGTTGAGCGGCAGCGACGTAACCTTCCTTAATTTCGGTATACCGACTCCCGGCAGAGTCCTGCACGGCCAGCCGGACCGAGAATATTCCGTACTGCTCGTATACGTGGGTCGGATTCTGTTCGGTGCTGGTGCTTCCATCCCCGAACTCCCAGGACCAGCTGGCGATTCCGGCGCCTTCACTCGAGGCGGTTCCCTGGAACCGGACTGTTAACGGCGCAAGTCCGGAATCCGGCTGTGCAATAAAATCGGCCAGCGGGATGGTGAGGGTAAGTACCTCCGTATCCTGGGAAATGTCCTGTTCCCTGACGGCTTCGAAAATGATATCGCCCTGACTTTCGCCGGTGAGCACGAACCTGCGGGCGTCGCCCTTCTTTACCTCTATTTCTCCCTGAGCACGCCCGTTATTAAGTGCCAGATCCTGCCTGACCGTATCCATATCCGAAGCGGTGACCGTGATATGGACTCGGTCCACTGCTTCGGCTGCTTCGATTTTACCGAGGGTTTCCGAGAGATGAGGCACAACGATACGAATCTGTACGCGGCCGGAAGTATCCGTCGCAGAGAACGGGTCATGCTGACAGCTGAGGAAGATCAGGAGAGCACAGAATACGCTGATGATATATAGTAAACGGTTTTTCATAGACGTATGCCTTGGTTAGACTACGGTAAAGGAAAATCGATGGAGACAGTTGATGTGTTCGCATCACTCTGGATGAGTTTATACACGCCGTATACTCCACCGGCAACCCCGGCCCCGAGCAGCGCCCAATACCACCAATGCGACGTGATCGATGTGCTTGTTGTACCGGCCGATGGCAGGGCGGCTGGTTCAGATACTGGTTGTGTTGACTGGTTTGCCGGTTCACCGGGAGCCGGGCCCGCATCAACCGGTGGCTGGGTGGCGGGAGTCTCTCCAAAAATAGCCGCCTCCACGGATTCGGTGAGTTTCTGAGCGAGGGTTGAAAGATCCTGTCCTTCCAAAAGATAATGGCTCTGTTCGAGCAGGGGCTCTCCGGATTCGGTATCGAGCAAACGAATGTCTATTTTCACCATACTGCCGATACTGACGTAGCTTCCGGCAAGCACGGTTTGTGCCTGAAGTGATTGACCCAGCCGGGATAGCATCTGTGTATCGGACACGCCGGGCTCGGACCCCTGAACATCGCCGAACGAAGTGCCTGCCTGATCGGGAGGTAGTGCCTGTAACCGGCCGCCCGTGTTGATTTGCTCGGCGATCACCTGGGGGATCTCCGTCTGCAGGTAGTCGGTGTTCCGGTTGTCGCCGGTGTTAATGAAATTGGTGACGGCAACCACGGTTTGGGATGATCTCTGGAACAGCAGCGCTGCTCCGGATAACTGCGATGAAAAAGCGAGAAGTACCATCCATGCGATATGTTTTTTTATTTTTTCCATGGCTTCTTCTTTAGCTCTCGAGTACCTGATACACATCGAACCAATACGTTCGCTCATTTCCCTGGTGATTCCCTGTACTGCCCCGGTCAGGGTGCCGGTCTGAATTCCTGCAGTTCAGGATATTGTTGTCGCTGTCGCTGCATCAATTCATCGGTGTTTCGCAGTCTGGATTGTACCCGTTCCCTGACTGAGGGGACAATGGTGGCTTTGATCATAATTATCAGCTCCCGCTCGGAGATGTCGGTGGTTTCAAATCCGAACAGGTATCGCAGTCCGAAGAACCACGGCGGGAGGTCTTTCAGAACAGGAATGCCCCGCCGCACGGAAGATTCATCAGTGGAGTATAATCCTCCAATCACGGTTTGTTCTCCGTTCAGCAAGAGGACTTCGGTGACCGCTTGTTGCTTGTTGATGATCGTGCTCACCGGATCCGGCTGGGCCGAGCTTTTTTGGGCATCAATTTCCAGGTGGATGAACTGGGTATCGTCCACAGCGATGATATGGGGTGTGACCTCCGAGATCGTTCCGGTACTGAAGAACCGGTCCGTCACATTTCCTGCGAAATCCCGTTGCTTAATGGAGAAATCCTGTCCGATTTGGATGCGCCCCTGGATACCTTCCATAACTTTAATGGTGGGCGAAGCAAGAATTTCGCCCTGATTGGATGCTTCCAGCGTTCGAAAGAGGGCGGACGCGGTCCATCCGCTTTCCCCGACGGCCTGGGAGGGTATTTCGATTCCGAATAATTCCTCAACATTGGACGCCGCGATATTATTAATCGTTATGACGCCATCCTTCACCACCGACCAGTCAATACCCATTTCCCGGAGCAGCCGTCTGTTGCCTTCGAAAAAGGTCGCAGAGATCTCCACCTCCCGGGTTTCCGTGGAAATGCCCTGGGTGCCGCCCTGGGATGCTGCTTCCTGGGATCGTGGGAGGATCTCGATATAGTCGGGCTGCGTCCGGGTTATCAGGTTCTGCGCGCTCACTATATAATTCAGAGCTTGTCGCCAGTGCATCATTGGAATATTGAGGCTGATTGGTCCGCTCACTTCTGCGCGATTGACGATGATTTTGTTGGCGTATTGTTTGGAGAGATTGTTCAGAATGTCGATGGCGGTATTGAAGCCGGTCTCCGCACTCAGGGAGACCAACTCATTGGGATCCGTATACTCCCGGACCGGCAGCTGATCCTGCTGTGCCAGCGAACTTTGCATGGGACACAGGCTGGCCGCCAGAACGAGGGCCAGGAAACATATTAGCCGTGGTTTATGCATAGAACAATTCCTCACCATATCTGTTATTCACCATTGTCCGCTGCTTGCTGAATCTGCAGAGTATACTTCTCTATGATCCCTCCCTTATTCAGGACAAACACCGCGGATT
>DATFLS010000074.1:0-3293 GCA_035267465.1 bacterium | reverse complement strand
CCATCCCGCCCCACCCCTGCGTGGGAAGATAGCGGTTGTTCCTGTCCGGTTTTCTGGAGAGCCACCGGTAGCGGAGACTGAGTTTCCCGATTGTTCCCGACTCCGGGAGCGGGCGCTCTCCCCGGCGCGTTCCCAGCAGATCAGCCTCCTTGGCATAGAAAGTGGCTCCGATACTGATCCGGTGATTCCGGAAAAGTGAATTTCCCACATTCACAGGGAATATACCTTGCACAAATCCCCCTTGCCGCGTTTCTATCAACCAGCCCCGATCATACGGTTGAATCAGCGCGGAGGTGTTTTTCAACAGACCAAAACTCAGGAACGGGGGAAGTGCCGCAGTATGATACAGCAACAGATACCCGTCGAACAGTCCGTGTGAAAATGGCGGATAATCAAGCATACCGGCTGCCAGTGCAAAGTGTTTTCCCATGGCGTCATTCCAGGCAGTGAACCCGCCGATACCAGCCGGTGTTGGTAAGACCAGCGATCCCAGTTCTCTGGGATTTCGCCAGAAACGGTAGTCTTCAAAGTGCCAGGAAGAATCAGATCCTGAGTGCGTTGCTTGTTCAGCAGGTAATGCCGGCGGCCGTTCGGAGCGCCAGTCCCGGTATTCATCCCGTAAAACCACCTGCCCCTGGGTATCGGGCACTCGATCCGGATCGACTAACACGACCCGGGGGGTATCCACATCAGTTAGTGCGGTGGCAAGTATCTTTGCACTCCCCGGGACACGCTGTTTGCTGAAAATCCCACTGGCGACGTCAGTCAGTTGAACCAATTCTTCAGGGGAATTCAGTGCGACCTTATAGAGGTTGGGTGTTGAGTTGCGATATGACGTAAAAATCACATGATTGCCGTCCGCACTCCAGACCGGCAGAAGATCCTCTGCGGCATCATTTGTGAGTTTTACAATGTGCCTGCCGGCGGTATCCATCACAGCGATATCGACGTCTTTGTCGGTCTCCTGGACCATATATGCCAGCCACTCGCCAGTCGGAGACAGGGCGGGATCATTCACCTGGAGATGGGCGCCGGATTTGCTGACTCTTCGAATATGCCCCCCATGCAAATCTATGGAATAAAGATGCGAGGTATCGGTGGGACTCGCTGCGAAGTAAACGATGGCGTTTTTCTGATCGATTACCGGTTTGTGGGCGCGCATATCCCTGGTGAGCCAGGTTGTCTCGCCTGTCCGGGTGTCAATTTTCTTGAGATCGTAGAGCAATGATCCATGGGAGCCTCGATGATATTCACTGACAATGAGGATCTGTCCGTCAGCAGTCCAGGCGGGGGCGCTTCCGAACCGGCCGGAATGCACTGATCGCGTGCGACGAGTGGAATCTGTGGCCACAAGATACATGGTGTGATACCGCTGCGAGGATGCAGTTTTTCCAATGATAGCAACCAGGCTGCTGTCCGGTGCGATTGAGAAATCGTAGACATATCGAATCTTCGGAGCAGGCAACACCGTCCCGGCATCTTCGATACGCTCTTTTTGGCCCCGGTAGCTGTAATAATAGGTGTTCATTGTCCGGCGCCATTCTTCGTGGAAATCACCGACTTGCCGTCCGGTGGCAGCCAGGAACGCTTGGTTGAAATCGTAATAACCGAATGTCGGATGCCGCCAGCGGACGATTTCGGCGAGAGTGCTGTCGCCATACTTATCGACGAGATACAGGACCTTGGCATAACCCTCATCGTGCGGGTCTAATCTGTGAAGGAGATTCCGGTAGGTATATATTTTCATGCGGGCGTCACTACGTTCTACACGCCAGTGTTCGGTATAATACTCCGCAGTCCCTTCGATGAACCACATCGGCACGAATGCCTGATTCCAGATACCCAGCCAGGTTTTCACCGCGCGCAGCAACACCACATGCTGGAGTTCGTGAGCCACCACCAGGCGCAGCCAGTCCTGCGAACCGGCAAACCGGCCCGCCGCCTGGTTCTGTCGTACCCAGATGAAAATCTGATTGGAGGGCATCGCATACCCGTTCATAATTTCATCTTCTGCCGTGAACGTCATGTGGATAGGGCCGAATTCGGCCACCTCCATCTGCTCCAGCAGCTCGGGGTAGATTTCCTCTGCGATGCGAGCGGCTGCTTCTGCGGTGCGTTCCAGTCCATTATGATAATGAATCCGGAAGTGGGGTGACTGCAAAGACGTCCAGTGTAACTCCGGATGCGTTCGGCCATTCATCATCCAGGTGCCCTGACTGAACAGTGCCACCGGTTTGAGAAGGATGACGAAGAGTAGGAACAGCGCCACGCGCCATCCTGCAGACCCGGGACCGCCGCTAACCAGTTCGAGCCGGGAAATACCCATAATACTCAAACCACCTGAACACGAATTCGTTCGCCCTCTCATGGACACATTCCATCGGTTGCACAAATCACAATTATATTGCCGGGAGATAGGATATTATCGGAATTCCTTGCTGTTTCATGACCTCTCTGCCAGAGACCGCAGCATTTTCCGGGATCCCAGGGATTGGTGAGCAGCGCCTGACGATATCGATGTGTACGTGATGTCAGTCCTGAAACGGCACTAACGCATCCACCAGCAGCGGAATCGAGCGATCCAGCCTGTAGTCGGTCTTACTGTGATTATCCGGGAATTCCTCGTAGATATGATTGATATCCAGCTCGTCCAATTTCCGATGGAGAATGCGATGCCCATAAACCATGTGATACTGATCCTGATCGCCGCAGTCAATATAAATCAGATCCAGTTCCCGCAGATTGGCGCCCTCTTGATCCATCACATGAATCGGGTCATGGCGCAGCCAGTTGTCCCAGCGATGGTGATCCAGCTCGCCTGTGTACAAATCGAGCGGAAGGCGTACATCGGTGGGATGTTCTTCATTGGGATCGTAGGTGGCAGCCATGGCGATGGTCATGAGTGCATGAAATTCATCTCCGGAAACCTTCTCGGCGTTGTGGAAATAATCAATGAACTCCGGTATGGATCGGTCATGCTTTGCCAGAGTGTCCAGAACATTCGGAAAATCGGTGCGGTAACAAAAATCGAAATACATATCCCCGGAGTGGCAGGCCACGGCATTCCAGACGTCCGCATATCGCATCCCGTGAATAATCGCGCCGTACCCGCCAGAAGACTTGCCAAACACTCCCCGGTGATCACTACCGGGTGAAACCGGTGCGCGCTCTTCAATAAAAGGGATGGCCTCCTGAATTATAAAATCCGCCCACGGACCAACACCCGGACTGTTGATATATTGATTGCCTCCCAGTTTCGTGAAACAATCCGGGAACACAACCACCGCTGGTCT
>DATFLS010000073.1:0-2145 GCA_035267465.1 bacterium | reverse complement strand
ATGGTGACCTCCGCCTGCAAGGAGTCCACCAGGATTCCCAATTCAAGCATTTCACCATTTTCGTACGATTGAAAAATGATGATGGATTCCCGGACGGATGAGGTGTCGTCCGGAATATTCAGACACCGCTTGAGATCTACTACTGGCACCACACTGTTCTTCCAGATCATTGCCCCGCGTATAAAATCCGGGACGCCTCGAATCGGAACAATCTTATTTGATTGAGCGAGTTCATACGGTTGTGTCCTGGTGATGCCATACAGGCGCTCGTGGAGCCGAAACATGATACAATTCAGGGTCTCCGGATCCTGGGATTGGAGAGAGACATTCTCCGTTGGTGTCATACTCTGATTCCTGACTGTCTGCCTTCTGCCAGTGGCGGCGCAGGCCGCTGAACTGGGCAATGCATGATCGAAGCTATTTGCGTAGCCGGTTTGTAATGCTAATTACAGACGTGCTGTATTAGATTTATCGACCGGGAAATATAATTCTTGAGAAAGAATCTACACTCTTCCGGCGGGTACTGTGAATCGCAGTTTTATGAAAACCACCGGCTCAGAAGATGCCGGAGATCCTCAGGGGTTGATTCCGGAATGCGCAACCTTTTCTCATGTTCGGTGCCCCTACCGCACCAAAAATCCGGCAAATTATTTGCACTCCCTGTGATGTTGTTCTATATTTCCTTAAATTTTGTGGGTTAATCCCCCGGTAATGAATGCGAACGATAATGAGCGATGTACTCTTTCCGGTTGAATCCGGAGTATGAACCTATTCTTTGAAAAAACGCAGTACATGCATAAGAAACTATTGCTCTTAATTTTGGTGTCACTCCCCTGGGTGGCACGGGCGCAAGATTATCTCTGGCCAACAGAAGCCAGCCGGTATCTTACGTCCAGTTTTGGAGAATATCGGACGCGTCATTTCCACTCGGGTGTTGACATTAAATCCTGGAACCAATCCGGGTATAAGGTTTTTGCCATAGATGACGGATACATCTGGCGGATACGGACGTCCAATACAGGATATGGGAAGGTGTTATACCAGAAACTCAGCGATGGCAGAATCGCGGTCTACGCTCATCTGGATCGTTTCACAGAGGACATAGATAACTTCGTGTATCAACTGCAGGACAATCAGGGAAGCTATGAGCTGGATTACTTTCCCCGGTCGTCTGAATTCCCTGTAGAGCGGGGAGATGTTATCGGGTATACGGGGAACACCGGCACCCGGTACTCGCATCTTCACTTTGAAATTCGCAGTCCCCAGAACGTCCCGATTAATCCGCTGTCCGCCGGATTATCCATCCAGGACCGCGTGCCGCCCACTCCGCAGGCGCTGGCGGTGACACCGCTCTCCCGCCGCACCACGGTTAATGGAAATTACTTTACGGATATTCTCTCACTGACCTATCTGGGGCGGCATGCCTATCGGACGGAGCCGGTGGTGGTGTCCGGTCCGTTCGGCATGGAAATTCGAGCGTTTGACGGGGTGAACGACGTTCACAATAAGTACAGTGTGTATTCGGCTGAAGTTGTGTATGATGATTCGGTGCTGTTCAGCTTTGCATACAATCAGTTCCGATTCTCCGAGACACACATGATTCTCCTGGAACGCAATTTTGCCCTGCAGCGACATGGTCTCGGACGATTCCAGCGATTATACAAGACCGAGCATACGGCCGGGTTACCGTTTTATCATTCGGATCGGGACGGGCGGATCGATTTGCCGCCGGGGGAACATACGGTCAGGCTGATCCTGAAAGATTTCAACGGTAATCGGTCCGTGGTGGAGGTTCCGGTGATTTCCGTGCGAACCTCATCGCCTCGCGTTCGATGGAATTATGCCGCAGACGGCGACGTTCGCTGCCGGATTTCTCCGGCGGATTCAAGCCTGCCGGGACCTCTTCAGGTGAAAACCGTCCAATCCAATGGCAGGGAGACAGCCTACACCCCGGCTTCGGTCAGCCTGGAACACGGCAGCCTCTCTGTAACCTTGCCTTCTTTTTCTGCCAGGCGGCAGGCGTATATCGTGGAGCTGCCGTCCGCCAACGGGACAGTGACCCGGAAATTCCCGTTTAGCCCATCCCATGCCGCAGAACCGGATCCCGAATTTGACTGGATATATTCCCGGATAGGTATGATTGCT
>DATFLS010000072.1:0-5250 GCA_035267465.1 bacterium | reverse complement strand
ACCACGGCGACAGAAATCTGGCAATTGCTGACTGTATTCTCTCCTCAGGAAGTTCCGGATTAAGTTCTGCATATAATGTTCGAAGTTCATTTTTCGCAACGTATAGATCCTTCTCATGCAGCAGGATATTAAACACTCGTTCCTGAAACACCCGTTTCCCGGCGATCACTTCTTCCCCGAGTCCCATGACCCTTCCCATGGATTCCTCAAACTGGAGATTGTACTCCACACCGGGGAGTCCCGGACTTGCCATCATCACGATAAAAGCCACCTGTTGGGAGCTCGCTGCGGCAAGGGAAGCGATAGTGCCTCCTTCACTGTGGCCGATCAGACCGATCCGATCAGGATCGATCTGCCGCCGCCCGGCGAGATATTCTACGCCCGCCAGAACATCCATGGCGTAATCTTCACTGGTCGCCTGGGATCGCTCACCAGTTGATGCGCCCACTCCACGCTCGTCGTACCGCAGCACGGCAATGTCACGGCGGGTGAGGTAATCTGATATCACCAGAAACGGCCGATGCCCCATCATGGAATAATCGCGGTCATGGGCGCCAGTTCCCGGAATGAGGATGACGGCCGGGTACGGACTACCTTGCTCCGGCCAGGACAACGTTCCGGCCAGCTCAACATTTGCCTTGCTGTTCACAAAGGTCACATCTTCGGTGTTATAGGGATACGGGGGTATTGGTGTTTGTGGTTTGGTGCGTATCGAAATCTCAGAGACTCGCCGCAGGACGAGTGGTTGCGACCGGACCCCTTGTTTCCACTGCCCGTCGATAATTCCTTCATTCTCCAGCAACCGGCCTTCGAAAGATCCATTTATAGAAGCAACCTCCAGATACAATCCGGAATCTTCCATTATAACAGTAGTTACAGGTATTTCATTATCATTCTGATCGGGCATGAGTACACTGGCCTGAAGCGTTCCGGCAGGCATCGCCTCAATTTTAAATACAATCCGAAGCTCGAATCCGGGATACTTAAGTATTCCCTGCCAGAGACCTTCGAGACTCTGGTTTCCCTGGTCCGAACTGCAGGTGGTCAGAATAATCAGCACAACAGACAAGAATAGCGATTTAATGAATTGCATCCTATGGAAATGCCTTATGTCTTTGATTTACCTCTTTGAGTAGATGCCATATTCAATGAGCAGTAGAAATAACGGAAACGAAATGCTCAGTACCAGCTGAGTATCCAGACCAACAACATTCTCTCCTTGAATCAGATTCAACGCCCTGAATACTACGAAGATTATAATGCCCAAGGAAAGACTTTGCAGTATTCCGAAAATCCAGAATACGGTTGCTTTCATTGCTGCCCTCCATGATTGATAAGAATGAATTATTCATATCCCAGCGAGATCCCCATGCGAAAAAATGGCACGTCCCAAAGGGATCCCCAAGGGACGGATGTACACAGAAAAAAGGGATGATCACGGATCAAAATCCAGGGATATCTTTTTTTATTCATTCGTTAAAATGCGTTGTCAGAATGTTGTATAAATCTCCTTCAAACACTTCTTCTATCTCTGCAAGGCTTTTTATTCCAAAGATGAATGAGAGGGCTATCGGATCGGTTCGCCAGAAGGTGTGCCCCTCGTAAAATCCATATCGCATGATGTACTGCGGTTCCATCTCGCCTGTGTTAATTATGCTTATTAGCATTTGCAGAGAGTCAAACTGCACCGGGGAAAGGTGACCGTATCTCTGTTGAAGAAGATGCATTTCCTCTTTATCGAATTCCCTCCATACTTTGATGTAAAACCCGCCTTCGATACCGTCGTCAAAAATGGATTGTTGTCCGCCTTTGGTATCCTCGGCATCCACGAAAACCGTCTTATTATTATAGAAAAAATAGCGGATATTTTCCCAGCGATGGTGTGCCATATTCCAGCGATTCAGCGCAAGATCTTCATCCATCATGTTTAATACATGAAACAGTGGTTTCGCCAGTTGGGGATGAGTCAGTCCCAGCGCTTGTACGATGCGGTTATCCACCCGGATCACGGAGAGGATATCTTCATCCGCGGCCAGAAATCCGGATTGAGATAAGCCACCCGGTCGTCCCAGCCGGGTAATTTCAGCAAGAGATCGTCCGGTGATTGATGTAATGTGATTTAGTTCTTCCCTGGAATGAATGCCGGTTTTTACCAGGCCGGGAAAGTCTAAACTATCGACGACAAGTTGCTGACAGATCGAGCGTTCATTTCTCAGCGTGACCGGGATGATGGCATATTGCTCCGTGTTCGTGACGGCGACTACAAATTCGCGGCCATCGGTGGTTGTGAACGGGGATGGAAGATCCGGACGAACATCGTTGACCTCCGGATACATTTTATAGGGTATGTTCTCGGGGGAAATATGTTGTGGCTGTGCAGAAATTGAATAGAACAGAAAATATATTGAACAGAGCATATACAATGACTTGATGATATTTTTCATCTTATTGCCCTTACCTTCTTAACCGGCAGCTAACTCTCCGGTCTCAGCTGAGTGATAAATCTGTGCCAGCTAACCGGCTGTGAGCAGTCTTCTCGTTGTCGCCAATCCTATGCCATCAGAATTGCCAATAGGCATCGCCTTCTGTTGTACGAAAGGTTCTTCTTTTAAAGCACCCAGGCGTACCCTATCTTCATAAAGAATATCCTGTCAGACTGGGTCAGCCCGTAATCCTGGCTTCCGTGATAGCCGTCAGTATATCCGAGAAACAGCACGGTAAAGGGGTTAACCTTGTATGAGAACAAGAACTGAGTGAAGATACGCTGGTCATTTGAATCTATATCATATGTGTAATTGCCGGGATTGTAATTGTAATCCACATACTGAATAATCGCTCTGAAGAAAGTGCGGACGTCGAACTGGTAGGTACCCGAAAACTGGCTGACGTTCGCGTTGTATAGTCTTGCATTATGGACAGTCATTCGCTCATAGGTTTGGTCAAAAGAAAGACGCAGATGGTTTCCGAAATTGTATGACAGCCAGGGATTAATCCTGAACCTGCTACCTAACCGTATGTTGTCGTAGTCAATCTGATCTCCGAATATGGTGGCTGCACCACATTGCAGGTTGCTGGCTGGCCAGAAACTTCCCTGAATCGTGAAATAGGTCAGATCGAATGCACGATTGTCGTAGGCCTGCCGGGTTGTCCATCCGCGTATAAAGATGCTGGACTGCATGGTACCACCATATGAAAACCAGAGCGATGCCTGTTTGTTCAGTAGTGTTCCATCCTGCTCTTCAAAATAGTTCAACTCACTCCCTGCTCTGAACAATGACCACCAGGAACCGGGCTCCGCATTCCAGGTATAAAACAATCCCCCTTCAATATTGCGATACCCGACCTTTGGGAAGTACCCGAGATCGGCGCGAAAATCTGATCCGGCGTCTTCGTAATCCGCCCACCACGCCCAGGTTCTGGTATAGTGGTCGTATTCAAATGAGAGGAGCCTGTCGTTGAAAGTTCCTGATGGCTGATCAAATTCATCGGCGACATCGCTTGAATATGTCGTGCCGGATTCAAGCACCAGCAGCTGGATTTGATTTGTGGGTGTAAACCGAAAGTCCAGGTCGAATCCGAACACCCGGTTGTAGTAATCCTCCGCTTCCCGATCCGTTCCTAACAATCCCGCAGTATATCTGCTGCCGAAGTCTCGTTTGTAACGGAATACAGAGGATGTGTTTGCTTTATCCAACGAACTCGATTCGGATCCCTGACTGCCGGGGAAGATGAGATTAGTCACGTCATCACGCACCACATACGCACCGAGGGTGTTGGCTCCTTCCTTTCCAGTCAGTTTAAGTCCCCACGAGGGATCACGCATGGTTCGGGTATAGATGATGTTTTTTAAGGCGGCAAAAAAGTCGGTGCCTTCTGTAAAGAATGGTCGTCTCTCCGGATAAAACAATGCAAATGGTTCATTGATGTCTAATTGCAGGGCATCAGCTTCCACTTGACTGAAATCAGGGTTGACGGTGAAATTCGATGTCAGGTTTGGCGTTATTCCCCAGCGTGCGGTGAGTCCTAATTCTGTTTCCTGGCTCTGTTTCTTCAGATCCCCATGCGGGAAATCTTCTCGTTCATCCGAACGGAACCCAATCACGGTGGGATCGACCTCAATATTGCGACCGGGAGTGGCGCCATCGAAGCCTTGGATCTTCACCGCCTGGCAGAGATAACAGTTGTTGCTGCGATCCCTGGGGAACAGCCCGATGTGGTGGGGATATTCGCGGGGATACCGGCGGACGGCATCGAACCCCCACATCTGCGGCCCGTGTTTCCGCTGAAAACGTAAGGATGAAAAGGGGATCGCAATTTCTACCGCATAGCCCCAGTCTGTGATTCGGCTGGCACAATCCCAGATGGTATCCCAACCGGAGTCCTCACCGCTCTGGGATTCAATCTGATCGAATTGGACTCCCCGGGCTGTGACAATGAAATCAAAACTCCGGCGTTCGTCATTGAACGTATCAAGGATCAGGGCAATCCAGTCATCACCACCTATTGTGTCCCGATCTCTGAGGTGAGCTCTGACGGCTGCAGGATCGGGATCATAGCAGCGAAAGGCGGCATAGAAATAATGTGCATTGTAGGTGAGAAGGACCTCGGTCCTTACCGGTGGTGTGACGTTCTCCCCGGGACGGACCTCATACTTCAATTCCAGCACAAGCGCGTGCTGCCACGCGGCTTCGTCCAGGAGGGCATCAACTGTGATTTCATTGTCGATCTCAGGGACAATATAGGGATCTTCGGCTGATCCTGATCCGCGGTTATAGTCTCCTTCTATCTGTCCAGGTAATGATAACGGATTGAGAACAAAAAATATGACGGATGTTATACAGAGGAACTGCCTTGGCAACGATCCCATATCGGTTTCCCTTTCAGACGAATTTTTTCTTCAATACCCCGGAATATACAGAATCCGCAAATTCTTAATTGAGTTTGCTGCTAAGAGGCCATATCAGTATGAGAATCCCACATAATCCGCACTGGCGCATCTACCAAATAACATCCTTTATAATCTTTTTTTGTATAGGATATTTACGATGTGAAACTTTGTATGATAGGATCATTTTAGCATAACATAACCATAATAAACTACTCTGTAATCAATCTATTTTTTCGGCTCTTGACTCCAGATGTTGTTGTCCAGATTTATCTGTGGAACCCGGCAGTCCGGATCTATCTGGATGAACACCGGTTCTCCTTCGCTTTGAAATGTGATCGTATGGTTCCCTCTTTCCGTCGTGT
>DATFLS010000071.1:0-4836 GCA_035267465.1 bacterium | reverse complement strand
TATTGCAGGCTGTCGAGACCAGAGCCCGGCTGACAGCATTATCACTAGAGCCGGAGCGGGAAACCGGCCCCTTCCACTGGGATGGAACACACATCCTCAGGGAGGACGAGCGACTTATTCCCTATCGGGACTGCGGACTGAAGGGCATGCACAACCTGGCGAATATTTTAGCCGGGTTGAATGCAATACATGGGTTTATCCCGTCCGGGGAACATGCGGAATTCCGGGAACATCTCCGGCAGGTCCTGCGAGCATTCTCCGGCATCGAGCATCGCATGGAATTTGTCGCTGTGGTGGATGATGTCTCCTATTACAACGATTCGAAGGCCACCAATATCGAATCGGTGAAATACGCCATCGAAAGTTTTGACCATCCGGTGTTTCTGATTCTGGGAGGGTATGACAAGGACGGCGATTTCGCCCGGCTGATTCCGGGCATCCGGAAACACGTGAAAAAGACCCTGGTGATCGGCAAGGACCGGCAGAAAATCCAATCGCAGCTGGAGCCTTCGGTCTCGGTGGAACTCTTCCCGGGATTACCCGAGGCTGTCCGGTTTGCGGCGGATCAGGCTGCGCTGGGCGACGTGGTGCTGCTGTCGCCCGCCTGTGCCAGCTTCGACCAATACACGAATTATGAGGAGCGCGGGGCGCACTTCAAACAGCTGGTAGAGCAACTGAAACAATGAAAACCGTCAGAACAGAATACGATCGGACCGTCTTCATCCTGGTGTTTCTGCTCATCGGCATCGGGACGGTGATGTTGTACAGCGCCAGCTCCACGGTTGCGGCGGATGAATTCGGCAACTCCGGTTACTTCCTCCAGCGCCACCTTCTCCGGATTCTGCTGGGAGCGGCCATCATGATCGGCTTTATGCGGTTCAACTACCGGTATTTAAAAAAACTTTCCCCATTGATTTATGTTGTCAGCATCCTCTTGTTACTGGCGACGCTGGGCTACTACTGGTCCAATAATCTCGCCTCCCCCGCCCGATGGCTGCCGGTCGGCCGGTTTCAGCTGCAGACCGCCGATGTGGCAAAGTTTGCCATCGTTATCTACCTGGCCGCGTATATGAGCCAGCGGCAGGAAAGTCTCCGGGACTTCAAGCACGGACTGCTGCCGGCCGTGATCATGATTTCGATCTGTGTGGCGTTGATTATCATCCAGCCGGATTTCAGCACCGCCGTGTCCATCGGGTTCATCGCTTTTTTTCTCCTGTACCTGGGCCGCGCGAAAATCAAACACCTGATTCTGCTGATGGTAACATTTCTCACCATCTGTGGGATCGTTGTGTACAGCTCCTCCTACAAGCTGGAGCGCTTGACGACATTTATGAATCCGACCTCCGATGCCTCCGATGCCGGGTATCAGATACAACAATCATTGATCAGTCTGGGTAACGGGGGTTTGATGGGGATGGGTCTGGGCGACAGTTATGAGAAGAACCTGTTCCTGCCCGAGCCGCATACGGATTTTATTTATGCTATTATCGGCGAAGAACTGGGATTCGTGGGCACTGCCGGGATTCTGACGCTGTTTCTCCTGCTCTATTTGCAAACACTCCGGATCGCCCGGAAGGCGCCGGACCTGTTCGGGATGTATGTAACGGCCGGCCTGGGAACGGCAATCTTCCTGTATGTGGTGATCCACACGGGGGTGGTTACGGGGTTAGTGCCGACGACCGGTCTGCCTCTGCCCTTTATCAGTTACGGCGGGTCGCATCTGGTCATCACCATGGCCAGCGTCGGCATTATTTTGAACGTGTCGAGTCATCAGCCGGCCGGAAAGGACCAGGGCGGATGGTAGCGTCAGGGAACATTCGAGTTTTATTCGCGGGCGGCGGGACCGGAGGCCATCTCTATCCGGCCATCCGGCTGGCGGAAGGGCTGCGGGAATATGCCCGGGAGAATGGCACGGCCGACCCGGTGATTGCTTTCGTCGGCAATCCGGACGGACTCGAAGGACGAATACTGCAGGGAAAGGAGACCTTCTATCCCATTCAAATTCAGGGATTTCACCGGGGTGATGCGTGGACTATGTTCCGGCGGAACCTCGGTTTCGTGCCGAAACTATTGCACGGGTATTCCCAATCCCGGCGCATCCTGGATGCGTTTCACCCTGACGTTCTGGTCGGCACCGGCGGGTATGTCAGCGGCCCTCCCCTGCTTGCCGCTGTCCGGCGAGGCATTCCCACGCTCATCCAGGAACAGAACAGCTTTCCGGGAATTACCACCCGCCTCCTGGCGAAATGGGTGGATGAAATTCACGTCAACTATCAGGAAGCAGCAAGCAGATTAGACGGGACGCACCAGATTCATCTCACCGGGAATCCTGTCAGAAAGGTGGCTATTGATATGACCGCTGCAGCGGCGAAACAAGAACTGGGTATTCAGGAGGAGACCTTCCTGATTACGGTTATCGGCGGCAGTCAGGGCGCCGAACCGATCAACCGTCATCTGGCCGGACGCCTCGAGTGGTATCGCAGCCAGGATGGATTGTCCCTTCTGTGGCAGTGCGGAACTGCTCATCTGGAGACGTATCGCCATCATCAATCACAGGATCTCCGAATTCAGGTAAAGGGGTTTCTGGAGAATATGGATGTGGTGCATGCGGCCAGCGATCTGATCATCGGGCGGGCCGGCGCGCTTACTATTTCCGAGCTGGCCATGGTTGGGACGGCGTCAATTCTGATCCCCCTGCCCACGGCGGCGGCGAATCATCAATACCATAATGCCAGGAGTTACGCCAACCAGGGAGCGGCAGTTGTAGTGGAGCAATCCGAGCTTCCGGAAGGGAAACTGGAAGACACCATCGTCCGTCTAAGGGAGTCACCGGAACAACTCGGGATTATGGCCACGTGCGCCCGGGGACAGGCGAAACCGAACGCAACCAGAGATATCATCAATGCAATTTATAATTTAGCGCAGGAAGTCACATATGTTTCGGAAGTTTAAAAAAATTCACTTCATCGGGATTGGCGGCATCGGCATGAGCGGAATCGCCGAGCTGCTGCTTAATCTGAACTTCGAGGTCACCGGGTCGGATCTGAAAATGTCGGAAACCACCCGCCATCTTGAGGAGAAAGGCGCCACGGTGTATGAAGGGCATGATCCTGATCATGTCAACGAAAGCGATGTGGTGGTGTATTCCTCGGCGGTGACCCTGGACAATCCGGAGGTCCAGGCGGCCCAGCGACGGAAAATTCCCATTATCCGGCGGGCGGAAATGCTGGGTGAACTACTTAAGTTGAAACAATACAGTATCGCCATTGCCGGCACCCACGGGAAAACCACCACCACTTCCATGGTGGGACAGATGATGGTGTCCGGCGGCATGGACCCGACCCTGATTATCGGCGGAATCATAAAAAATTTAAAGAGCAATGCCCTGCTGGGCCAGGGAGATTACGTGGTCGCAGAGGCGGATGAGTTCGATCGCACGTTCCTGAGCCTCACTCCCACCATTGCGGTGATCACCACCGTCGAGGCAGAACATCTGGATACCTATAAAGATCTGGAAGACCTGAAAAATTCCTTCATCCAGTTCGCCAATATGGTTCCCTTTTACGGAGTGGTGCTGGCCTGTCTGGATGAACCGACAGTGCAGGACATTCTGCCCCGGCTGACCCGGCGGTATATCACTTACGGACTTTCAACCCAGGCGGATGTCAGGGCTGTGAACGTGCAATACCGGGAGATACAGAGCGCGTTCGATATCTATGCGGGAAATACCCGGTACGGACATATCTCACTGCCGCTCCCCGGTTCCCATAACGTGAAAAACGCCACCGGATCCGTGGCCCTCGGCCTGGAGTTGGGCATGTCGTTTGAGGAAATCAAAGCCGGGCTGGAATCATTCGAGACCGTCACCCGCCGCTTCGAAATCCGCGGCGAGTACAACGACGTGCTGTTCATCGACGATTATGCGCATCATCCCACGGAAGTGAAGGCCACACTCACCGCTGCCAAGGAGGGTTGGAACCGCCGGGTCCTGGCTGTGTTTCAGCCACACCTGTATTCCCGGACCCGCGATTTCAAAGATGAATTCGGGAAGGCGTTTCTGCAGTCGGACATTCTCATCGTCACCGATGTCTATCCGTCGCGGGAACAACCGATTCCCGGCGTGACCGGCGCGCTCATCGCCGACGCAGCGCGCGACTTCGGACATAAACAGGTGCATTACGTGCCGGAGAAAAAGGACATCCCCGAGCGGGTGGCCGAACTGATTAGGTCCGGCGACCTGGTGCTGACGCTGGGTGCGGGAGATATCACAAAATTTAACAAGGAAATTCTGGCGGCCTACCGGGCCGTTGCGGCATAAGAAAATTGCTCAGAACCGATTCAACAGAGGCACATGCATGCTTCGTCTCGGATTGATCATTGGAAAATTACTGGTGACACTGCTAACAGTCGCCCTGCTGGGATACGGTTCGTACCACTACGCCAATTCCATCGATCTGTTCAGTTTGCAGAAGGTGGTGGTCGCCGGAACGTCACTGGTCGCCAATCACGAGGTGTTGAAAATTTCCGGCGTCAAGTTCGGATCGTCCCTCTTCCACCTGCCGCTCGATTCGATTCAGCAGCGCATTGTGGATCATCCCTATATTCAGGCGGTGCAGATCAGCAGACAATTTCCGAGGACCATGTTTATCCAGGTGATGGAGCGGGATCCGATTGCCTATCTCAATCACGGCGACTTTTCGTGTGTGGACCAATACGGGGTGATCATCCCGGTGCCTCGCAGAGAGAGAACCCTGTCGCTGCCGGTGCTCTCCGGGTTCGATGAGCTCGAGAACCTCCAACCCGGATTCAGTTCCTCTGATCAGCGCCTCCTCCGGG
>DATFLS010000070.1:0-7852 GCA_035267465.1 bacterium | reverse complement strand
AAACCCCGCAAACCAACAAAGGAGGAACACATGGGTCAACAACAACTCTTACTGATCATTCTTGGTACTATCATTGTGGCCATTGCTATTGTGGTTGGTATCAACATGATGGGGAGCGCCTCTGAGCAGGCGAACCTGGATGCCGTTCGCGTGGACCTGATGAGTATCGGCACGTCAGCGCAGGGATGGTATAGTAAACCCACCATGATGCAGGGTGGAGGCAATTCGTTCCAGGGTATCGAATTCACGAAGTTTTCATTTCCGGCGGATTCCGTCGCGAGTGACGGTTCCTGGGCTGAAAACCAGAATGCCCGGTATACAATCGATGCCGGTAATAGCAACGCTACCCAATTTGTCGTAGACGCCGATCCCGCACAATCGGATTCGACACTCTCGGTTACTGTTACCCAGGGAAACGTTGCTATTTCTCAATAATCGGTGTACTCGGACGTTCGTACGTATTTAGGGAGTAAGAACGCACTGTTACGTGTTAATAACACGTAGTCTTTGAAGAGGTGGCTCCACACACAGCCACATGGTGGAGCCATCTCTCCTTATATTACGATGATTTCTATACCCTGATGCCAGTCGGGAAAATACAGGTTCCCATGGGTACAAATCATTTGTTTAGCACGGAACTTTATAGTGAATAATTAGATAGGGTACCTTTCTATGCCCACTTTCCGTTTCAGAGGACTCACATCGGATGGCAAAACCGTCCAGAAGGAATTTGAAGCGGAGAGTAAAAAATACGCAAAAAAACAGCTTGAGAAGCTCGCCCGGCAAAAGAACATCAAAGTTCTGAGCCTCGAAAAAAAACAGCTTTTTCAATATAAAGTCCGCCGAAATGGCCAGAAAAAAATCACCGGCGAGCAAGAGGCCTACAGCAAAGGTGAACTGGAAAAAGCGCTCCAGAATCTCGGCTATCAGGTTGATTCGATTCAGTCGAAGCTGTTTAACTTTCAGGGGAGTGTGTCGAACAGTGAGGTGGTCTCATTTGTTCGGCTGAGTGCGGACCTTCTCAGGCAAAAGTTGCCGTATAATGAAATCCTGTCCCTCCTGAGCGAAGATATCAAAAACAAAAGACTTACCAAGGCCATCCGCACTATTGAGAAGGATTTGAAGGAGGGCAAGGAGGGGCAAGAAGTCTATGGGAAGCATAAAAATATTTTCGGAAAATTTGCCGCCTATATGTTGGCAGTTGCCTCCACCAGTGGAAACATGGCCGAAGTATTTGAGAGTACAGCCAAATTTCTGGAACGGGACGCCGAATTCAAGAAGAACCTGCGCCGATCGATGATCACGCCGGCCATCACCCTTCTTGCGGTGATCGCAACAGTACTGTTCTATGTGGGATATATTTTTCCAAAGACAGCTGAAATGTTCGTCGAGTTTAATATCGAATTACCGCCGATGACCGCCACCACGTTGGGGTTCAGTTACTTTATTCAGGGAAACTGGCCGATACTTCTCGCAGCTGTACTCTTGCCGGGAGCGGCATTTCTGTTCTTCGTCCGGACACCGAAGGGGAAACTGTGGTTCGATCGCATCATCCTGAAAATCCCCATAATCGGCGATTTAATGCATAAAACAAGTATTGAAATCTTCGCCCGCGTGTTTTACACACTGTACAGTGGTTCCGGGCAAAACGTGGAGGTAATTCGTATTGCCGCATCGGCCTGCCGCAATGCCTACATGGAACGCCAGATTAAATCGGTGTCTATTCCAATGATGCTGAAGGAGGGCAAGGGCCTGGTGGAATCTCTGGAAGCTGCCGATGTGTTCACCCGCACCGCGATCGGCCGGTTTCGTCTGGGGGCAGAATCCGGGGCCATCCGGAATAATGCGAAGCAGCTGGCAGACTATTATGAACTGCAAACCAAGTACAAAATGGAATCGACCATCGAATCGATTAATTTAAGTATCAATATGATTATCATGATCGTATTGATTGCCCTGACCGTGGTTTCATCGGAAACTGCCATTATTAAACCAGATAATCCGCTGGCCATGTAAGGACCGAGAGCAAGCACAATGCTACCATCTATGGAAAGCTAGAGGCGAGTGGCAATACTATAATGGCCACAACAACAGACACGAAAACCCGGATTGGTGGGCTCCTTGTCAGCAAGGGGATTATCAGCAGGGACCAGCTGGATAAAGCGCTCGCCATCCAGGAGCAGGAACCCGAAACGGCACGTCGGCGGCTGGGGACCATCCTCTATCAGGACCTGGGGCTGGATCGCCACAAGATTATGCAGGAAATTTCCCAGTTGTATGCCTTCAGCGAGATCGGGGTCCAGGATGATGCCATTTCCGCCAGCCGCATAGAGTTCATCCAGAATTTACTGGAGGAGATCCCCAATGATCTGACGGATCAGATGGTTCATTACAAAATGATCCCGTATGAAGAAAATCGGGACCATCTGGTGATTGCCGCCGGCGACCCCACGGACCCCAATATCGCCAGCCTTGCCTCCCAATTACCTTTTAAGCATTACGAAATCGCTTATTGTCGGCTGGAGATCCTGGAACAGATAATCGAACGGGTGTATCATCAGAAGAACGAATTTCTGGATCTGCTGGACGAATATACGGAGACGGAGATCCCGGAGACGACGGAAGAGGAAATCGACAAAGAGGAGCTGGATGCCGAAATCAACCAGAGTATGCTCAACTCGCTCGTGGAGGGGATGCTCATTGAGGCGGTGCGCCAGGGCGCCAGCGATATCCATGCCATTCCGGATGCCGGCAATCGAACGAATCTTCATTTTCGCATCGATGGAAAACTGCAGCTCTGGCATACCCAGGAAGGCGTCAAACCCGAAGCCATTGCAGCCGTGGTGAAAGATAAATCCAGAAATGTGGATCGATTCGAACGGGAATCCTCTCAGGATGGTTTCATCCAGCGGATTATCGATAACCACCAGATCCGATATCGGGTCTCCATCATGCCACTTGTCGGGCAGGAATTCGATCGGAAGTTCGAATCGATTGTGATCCGTGTTCTGGACGACCGCAAAGTCATTACAGATCTCAATAAACTGGGATTACAGCAACAGGCATTCGACGACTTCCTCAAAGCGATTACCAAACCGTCCGGTATTGTAATTATCACGGGACCCACCGGGAGCGGGAAATCCACCACCCTGGTTGCCGCGCTCTATTACGTGATTAAGCCAACGTTGAATGTCCTCACAGTGGAGGAACCGGTCGAATATCTGATCAAAGGGGCGCGCCAGCTGAAGATCGGTGATCATATGTCGTTTGACCAGTCTATGCGCGGTATACTCCGTCACGACCCGGATATCGTGTTAGTTGGTGAGATCAGAGATCTGAAGACCGCAGAGATTGCAATCAAATTGGCGAACACCGGGCATCTCACCTTCTCCACACTCCACACCAATGATGCGCCCAGCGCTATCTCCCGCTTGTATAAGATGGGAGTGGAACCCTTCCTGATTGCGAATGCTGTCAATCTGGTTATGGCCCAGCGCCTGGTGCGGAAACTCTGCGAGCACTGCAAAGAGGAGTATACGGATCTCCACCCGGAATTACCTCGAAGCCTGGGATTTACCGACGACGAAATCGAAAATACGACCTTCTACAAGGCGGTGGGGTGTAACAAATGCCATCAGGGTTACAAGGGCCGCGCCGCTATTATGGAAGCACTCTATTTCACCCCGGAAATCCGTCATGTTATTCTTGAATCGGGGACGAATATTGACGAGGAAAAGGTGCGGGAGATCGCCACCAATAAAAATGGCATGCTCACCCTTCGGGCTTCAGGACGTGAACGCATTAAAAATGGGATCACAACTCTGGAGGAAGTGTCCGCCATTACAATTGAAGATTGATCACCCTCGTAATGGAAAATTACACAAGACCCTGCATATCATGATGACACGAAGAAAAGAGTAGTTAGCGGTGAACCGCCAACAAAATGAAAGCCAGTCGTTTGCTGCTCGACGGGATATTTTGGTCGAAAATCCCCCTGTGCTCCTCCAAAATTTTAGCCGGGAAGATATAACCGGCTTTCTTGAGGTGGGTGTTATCGAGCGATACAGCCTGGGGGATCCTATTATGAAAGAAGGGGAAACCGGGAACAGCGCCTGCCTTATCGTGTCCGGATTGGTCTCTGTTTGGAAGTATAATAACATGATTGTGACGCTGGGCGTGGGCGAGTTCATCGGCGAAATGTTCTTGTTCAGTCAGTCACGTCGAATTGCGAATGTCATCGCCGAAGAGAGCACCATCATTTTACGTTTCCACAGGAAGGCAGTCCTCGATTACTTCCGCAAAAAACCTGAGCGGCTGTTCAAAATCTTTATTATGAATATCATTAATATTCAGCAGCAAAAAATTGAAGCCATGGATAATAAAATTATCACGCTCCAGGAGAAACTGAAACAAGCCACATCGGAAAGTGAATAAGGGAAATCAGTATGCATCCGATAATAAGAGTAGACAATCACCGACAAACATGGTAACACGTGATGGTTGATTCCTCAGAACTCTTAATGGTGCTGGGAGCGATAATCATATTTTCTGTTGCCGTTGTCAATGTCAATCGGGGCATTGCCAGGAACGAGTTGCTCATGGTTGAAGCCGATCTCGAATATACGGCCGTCGCCATAGGCCAGAATTTAGTTGATGAGGCCCGGGTGAAAGCGTTCGACGAGGTGAGCGTCTCCTCTGCTCCGTCTCAGGTACCGGCAGGATTCACCGGCACAAATAAGTTTGGCGGGGCCAATGATGGAGAGACCTATCCTCTGTTTGACGATTTCGACGACTATCACAACTTCACCCGTACGGATACAACCGTCCATGGCATTTATACCACCAACGCTACCGTAACCTATGTAACCGAAAATGACCCGGAGCACAGCGCCGGCGGAAAAACCGCCTTCAAACGACTCACGGTGGTTGTGACCAGCCCCTTTCTGTCAAATTCGGTGACCCTGAGTTACGTGAAACCATATTAAACCCGGAAGGCAAAGAAGCCAGGGCATACGAATGGTATTGACTATCAACACCAAACATGGCTCATAGATTCACAATCAGGCCAATTCGGGGTGTATGAATATCGGAATTGTAGGGAGTTTCGTTACGGCGGGAATATTGATTATCTCCTTGCTCTCATTGCGGTTGAGCTTGTACAGGAATGCCACTCAGAGCGCCCTTGATCTCATGTGCATGATGAACGTCCAGGCAGTGTCTGAGATAGTGGAACATGACTTCACCAAAATCGGCTATGGCGCCAGCGCAGACATCATCTCGGCAGCGGATTCCAATCAGGTGACGTTTCTCAGTGATATCAACGATGACGGAACGGTGAATACCGTGACCTGGAGGTATAACCGGGACGTTCCTATTCCATCGACCCCGAACCCAAATGACCACCAGCTCCGGAGAACGGTTGATGGAACCGTAAATGATATTCAGCTGACGGTCACTTCGTTCTCACTGGATTATTTTACAGCAACGGGCACCGTCACATCGAATCCGGACTCCATCCGGCAACTCCGGGTTGTGGTGATCTGTCAAGCCCCGGAAGCTTACGGAGGGCGCTATGCCCAATCATCCTGGCAGAAAACATACATCCCAATCAACTTCTATATTGAATGATAAACTACCATTCGAACTGACGGAGGAATACCTCATATATGGGACGTGCATCATTGCTCCTCGTTACCGGAATGATTATCATCTTTGGCATGGTCCAGATAGGAATCAACGGAAAAATTTCTATGGCCAAGGAACGGTCATCGGACTATTTTGAGCAGGTACAGGCAAAAAATATTGCCAACAGTCTGGTAGAACGGGCAATACGCAAGATTAAGGATAATCTGGCCTGGCGCGCCGGCATACAGGAAGACGCCTATTTATCGGGCAGTGGAGATCTGCAGATCTTCGATGCGAGCACCGATTCGTCCCTGGGGCCCAATGAACTGTTGATTGCCAGCACCGGCGCAGTCGGAAATATCGCCATGGATGTGGAAGTCCGTCTCAGGCGCACATCATTCTCCAAGTACTCCTATTTCACTGACCGGGAACCCGGAATATATTTCATCACGGGTGATACCGTCAAGGGCCCTCTTCATACCAATGGAACCATGCATATTTCCGGACGACCGGTGTTCACCGGGAGAGTGACCAGTCCGAATATGTGGCAGGGAAGCGGAGATCCGGAATTTCTGGGCGGCTCTTCGTTTGGATCCCAGGAAGTGAATCTACCAACTAATTTAGACAACCTGAAAAATGCCGTGTCCAGCGGCGGGCTGCAGCTGGATCGGACTTCCCGGGTCGAATTTCAGCCGGACAGCACGATCGATGTGTATGAATGGTCCGGCGGCTGGGGCTGGTGGGGCGGCTCCTGGAGTGGACCGACCACCTATAACCAGGCAGATATCGGAAGCGTGATCTCATCCACTGAAGATGTGTACGTCAAAGGCGTGGTGAATGGACCCGTTACCCTCCACTCTGAAGACGACATTATCATCGACGGAGATATAACCTACCAGGACGATCCCAGAGATAATCCCGACTCGGATGACATGCTGGGACTTATCAGTGAGCGAAAGATTATCGTGGACCGGGATGCCCACCTCGATCATGGAACGCAGGATCTCACTATCCATGCCAGTCTCATGGCGCTGGGAAATACGTTTACCGTTGAAAACTACGGTTCCGGTCACCCTCGTGGGAGCCTGAATATCCTCGGCGGGGTGATTCAGGAAGTCCGGGGCGCTGTCGGTACCTTCATCAGCGGCGGCAGTAATCCGGTTCTCCGAAGCGGCTATATGAAGGTCTATGAATACGACCAGCGGTTTTTGAACAGATGGCCGCCGCATTTCCCCGTTTCTGACACCTACTCGATACTCGCATGGAGAGAATAAAGTGACACCTCGGTGCTCCCCAAGACCTCCCCGGCTCCACACAGCATTGACCGCCGCATTGATTTTCAGCCTCTGTCTGTGCCTCCCGGTGCTGGCCTCAGCTCAATCCATAGTCACCTTCCAACTGGACCTGTCGGATGAGATCACAAACGGCATCTTCAACCCGGAACTGGATGGGGTTGAAATAAGGGGCGATCGCCCGCCCCTTTCAAATAAGGACGGTATCCCGTTGCAGGTACGTTCTTCCGGGAGTCCTATCTATGCGGTGAGAATCGAATTCCCTCGTTCCGCCGTGGGCAAAGAGCTCCGGTATCGGTTTGCCTTGATGCTGAGCGGATCCTATCAACAGGAAAATCCGAAGCCGCCCCGGCGTGCAGTTCTGACTCCGGGAAAGAAGATCCTCAAGCCCGCACAATTCCAGATCACCTTCCAGCTGTTCGATTCCCAGCGATCCACCGATGCGGACCTCCTGCTGGGATCACAGTGAAACCACGAAAACAAGACATCGACCTTTATCAAACGAATGGATGAACTTGCACCATGGAGAACAGTCAAACCGGAGTCAAATCGATGACAGACAGCATACCCCACGATCTCTCTCAATTGATCCAGCCGTGGCAGGCGCAAATCCCAAAAAATGTGGTGGGACTGGAGCGCCATAATGTGATCGGCGAAATCATCGAATCCCAACCGGAAAACCTACGGCTGCAGCTGCGCGAAATATTGGAATATTACCTGAACCACATGAATACAAACGAAGCATCCGATATCGATCTGGGTGGCAACGGATGTGTCGGGCGGATCTGGTATCGCGTCCATGGGGCGAAGAAACCCTGGGATAGCAGTCCTGAATTTTCGCTGCTGGAGACAGACTTTCTCTGCCATAATATTTTGATGCCACAGCAACGCACCTTCCTGCTGGAACACCGGAATCTCGATTTTTCCTACTCCCT
>DATFLS010000069.1:0-5471 GCA_035267465.1 bacterium | reverse complement strand
AGAAACTTTCCGTTCTCGTGCGGTACGGAAGTCGTGAAGGATTCAGTGACCAGACTCCCCGGAATCGCGCGGATGACGCGAACCTTCGGGCTTTGAACTCCGTCCTCGATCGGGATGCTGAAGTCGGCTGCCGTCAGGTGTCGGTCCAGATGGACGGTGTCCAGGAGCTCCGCATAATCAGTATCCTGCCGCTCTCCGATATATGCACCATTCTCTACTACCATCTCTCCTTCATAGTAGACACTTTCGATGTCCAATTTTTCCAGAGATTGGAACACTACCAGGTTCGCCTTATACCCCGTTGCGATCTGGCCGACAGGGGCATGCTCGTGAAATCGGAAAAATTTGGAAAAATAGTGCGCGGGATGACTGGTTGCCAGCGCAACTGCTGTGAGGGTCGCCTCCTGCAGCTCCATTCCGGTATGCTGCTGAAAGATGTCACGAGCACGTGTGATGATCCGGTTCACATGGCCCTCTTCCTGCAATTCCAGGGGATCGACATCATCCGAGCATAGCAGGAGGCGTTCCAGCGGATGATCTGCGGCGAGCAAGTCCGGCAGGATGGTGTTCAAATCTTTGGAAGCGCTGCCGTACCGGAGCATCAACCACATTCCCGCCTGGTACTTTTCCATCACTTCTTCAGCGCTGGTGGATTCGTGGTCCGACAGAATACGGACCACATCGTCGTTATGACCGTTACTCACGTATGTGCGCAGCTTATCTCCCGACACCCCCGGACAATGACCGTCAACGATTTTCCCGTAATTGTAAACATAGTCCACTTTTTCCCGGGCATCGCCATTGCCAGAAATGATGCCGGGAAAGTTCATCATCTCCGCCAGACCGTAGACGTTCGGATCGCTGACGTATTTTTCAATATCCGTTAGTGAGATGGCAGCGCCCGCTGCTTCAAGCGGAGTGGCAGGTACGCAGGACGGGATACCGACAAAGATATCCATGGGAGCCCGGTTCGACTGGCCCAGAAAGAAGTCTATGCCTTTGGTTCCGGCCACGTTGGCAATTTCGTGGGGATCGACGAACACGCTGGTGGTTCCGTGCTCGAGGACGCGTTCCGAGAATGCCAGGGGACTCACCATACTGCTCTCGATATGGAGATGGCTGTCGATGAATCCCGGAGAGACATAGTGACCCGAGACATCAATAATCTCTGCCCCGGTGTGATAGGACGTTCCGGGGGGATCGATTCCTGCAATGAGTCCCTGGCGAATGCGGATATTCCCCTCACTGATGCGTTTGTTATCTACATCAAGAATTTTTGCTCCGGTGAGAATGATCTCGGTTGTCGTCATTTTCGGTAATACTCCTCGTTAACTGTGACAATATCCGGCAGATGTCTGAAGTCTTCTCCGGCGTCAATCCCGAATCCGGCCACCCATCTGTCCGGGATTCGGAAGCCGACATAGTCCAGTGTAAGGCCCTCCCGGAGTTGTTGCACTTCGGGAGTCGGATGGCTCAACATTTTCTCTAATAACACACAAAACTTCACCGACGCAACCTGTTTTTCTTCCTGCAAGTACCGCTGTACTGTAGAGAGGGTAAACGCCTGGTCCACAATGTCTTCTATGACCAGCACGTGATCCGAGTTCAAATCTTCCAGCGCATAGTCAATCCGGACTTTTCGCTGAGATTCTCCGCCGGATTTAATGGCTGTTCCGTAGGTGACAGGCTTGAGAAAGTCATACTGGAGTTCAGGGCCTCCGCATTTGTAAATTTCCCGGCCCAGGTCAGCAGCAAACACAAAGGCCCCTTTCAACAGAACCACCGCGTGGAGGATCCCGGACTGTCGGTAATCGCTGCAAATCTGTTTCGCCAGAACACGGGTGCGCTTGCGAATGATCTTTGCCGGGATAAGCAGCCGATCAATACGGTGATCCGCATATGCCGGAGCCTTCTCATCAGGGAATGCGTCGTCATGAACAACAATGGTGCTGGCAAAGTCGATATTTTCGTCTATTATTTTTTCCATTTGGTGTGATCCTGCCATTTCACCCTCCTCAAAGGATGCATACGTGAATGAGAGACATTTTTCGGAGTGACCATGTGTTTGTTCTAACAGCTCCTGAGAATAGTTAAAGATTTATTAAATTGCCTCAGTATCGAAGATTGCTCTGTCCATCGGCACCAGGCCATTCAGCGCCCAGTCGAGTCATCCCGACCGGAAGACCGCCGGTGCCCAGGCGGGCTGGAGTGGAGGGATCTCTTTGTTGCTCCTCACCCGACCAGCTGCCCGCGCGAACCATAGAGGCGCTAGGCTCACCGATACCTGCCGCCAGATTCTTCGGCTCGGTATTACACCCCGGTCCCTCGCTCGGAATGACTCCCCGCGGCACCACACCGCAGGAGCATGGCGAATTTCGCTCTCCAGCCGAGCGCAACATGGGGAGGGGCTTCTTTGTAATGAGGTAACTTACTGGCCATATGCATAAACTAATATTTCAATTCACCAGAGATATTCCCTGACAACCCACGTCCTGCTGTGTTAACTCACATAACTCTTTTCAAATTACCTGTCCCTCCGCTGAATCGCAAATCAAATCAGGTGGAGGGAATTCGCGGAGACCCAAAAATTGAGACATACACCTCGCCACCGCCAGTAAGCAATATACCGGAATCCCATGGATCAATAATTTCTATGCTTTGGAAATTTTTATTATATTTGCATCGGATACGGCAGGTAAACACAGAAATCATTGCGAATCGAATGGTATATGATCCGATAATCAATTGCATGAGAAGGAGTGGAAAAGTATGAGTATCCGTATGGATGATAAGGTATTCGAAATTTGTGCCTGGTGTAAAAAACACATCCCGGAGGATGACGAAGTCTTCGGAATCGGAGGGACATTCCCCGAGGACAGCGAGTTAAAGCAGAAAGATGGAGAGAAAGTCACCTTCGATCTTCAGGAGGCCGGCGAACCTGTGGCAGGCTTTGCGCCGCCGTTCTATGCCGACGCCAGACAGGATGGCAAGGATGTGCTCTTTATGCTCTGCAGTGAAGAATGCGCGCAGGCCCTGAAAGATGCGTTTTCCAAAGAATCCACGGAGTGGTTCAGTACACTGGAAGATATCCTGCACTAGACCGGCATGACCTGTTGAACTGAGGATCCGGGGAACATCAACAGGTTGACAGATCCCGGCGAAATAATCTCTGCAAAGAACAGATGATATGGTCCCGCTTTTCACATTAATTATAATCATCACTCTCTCGGTGTTAATTACCCGGATTGCCACCATTGCCCTCATTCATACCGGTCTTTCCAAAGAGTCGGCAAAATTTCAGGCACGGTCGGCACTCACCGGGGTTGGCTTTACCACCAATGAAGCGGAGGGTGTGGTCGGGCATCCGGTCCGCCGGCGCATAATCCTCACCCTGATGCTCATCGGGAATGCGGGAATCATTTCCGTGATCGCCTCATTAATGTTCACCTTTATGAATATTGGCGAAGGGGGGATTTCGTGGTATTTTCGTCTGCTCATCCTGATATGCAGTATCAGTGTCTTGTGGTTATTATCCAGAAGCCGGTGGGTCGAACGGGGAATCTCCAGTGCAATAAACCTTGCCCTGGACAAATTCACTTCATTGAAAGTACGCGACTATGTCAAACTCCTCGATTTGTCAGGCGATTATGAAATCACGGAAATCAAGGTGCATGAAGACGACTGGCTTGTCAACAAAACGCTGGGAGAACTGAACCTGCGCAATGAGGGGATTAACGTCATCGGGATATACCGCACAGACGGGACATACATCGGAATTGCGGGAGGAGACACACCTATCGAAGTCGGGGATCAATTGATTCTCTATGGTCGCGAAGAGACTCTGAAGAATCTGGATACCAGGAAGAAGGATGTCAGAGCAGACATGGAGCATATGAAGGCCGTTGCGGAAATGGAACAGGTAAAGGAACAACACCAACCGGAGAGCTGAACCAGCATAAGGATTCCAGTACGGAACACAACGCTCCAGACACAGGAACAGGGTCATTGAATCACACACTTGAAGTCTTCGCAGAAGACACACTGATATTTGCCAGTGATCGCAACTGGCTCTATCCGCTACTCGACTTCGAGGTGTATCTCACTTCCACCGGAACGGATCCAGGTTTCCTTACAGTGCATGATAAGGTGGTGGGCAGGGCTGCAGCATTGTTTTTAGTTCATCTTGGGATCACCAGCATCCGCGCGGGTATCCTGAGCAAACTGGGGGAAGATGCGCTGCAGCATTACCAGGTGCAGTACTCATACCGTACACTCGTCGACAGAATCGACTGTAAAACAGAAGAACTATTGCAGGAGACGAAGGAGCATTCCGCAGCATATACCCTTATCAAAAACCGGGCCGGGCTGAGTACTCCCGACTGAAAACCATGACTGCCGGACATCCCGGTGTTACCTTCCTTCCACGCAACAAGTATCGTTTCAGCAGAGACCAGGTGGCTCATTCCCCATCAACATTCTACAGAACACAGGTGCGATACCTTCCGCAAGCGACCGGAACAACAAATACCACCCAGCGGACACAACAAATTTGTTTATTTCAAGGAATCTTGTTTAATTCAAATAAAACCGCTTTTTCAAGATAGCATTGCAAAAATCTGCAATAGGGTCTTGAACCTTCAGAACCCTATTGCAAAAACTTGCAATGGTATCCTGAACCTTCAGAACCCTATTGTAAAAAGTTACAATGCTATCTTGAACCTTCAGAACCCTATTGTAAAAACTTACAATGGTATCTTGAACGTTCAGAACCCTATTGTAAAAACTTGCAATGCTATCTTGAACCTTCAGAACCGCATTGTAAAAACTTGCAATGGTATCCTGAACCTTCAGAACCCTATTGTAAAAAGTTGCAATGGTATCCTGAACCTTCAGAACCCTATTGTAAAAAGTTGCAATGGCGCTATCACACATCGGAAAGGTAAATTTTCGAAGATAACGGTTGTGATAATGACTTGGATATGAATTGTTCCCCCGGGAGGCGCAACCCATGCCGAAGAGTCTCTGCGTCCCGATTCTTGTGAGGAATTCTGAGTGGAACGGGTTATGCACATTCGCAGTCGTATCGCACGGATCAATATATGGGAAGGATGGGCAGGGAGCACCGGCCGACATTCTCCGGACCGGCCAGCCTAAACATCAGCGGTATGTCGTGTCAGGATGACACGTGGGAGGCGGAAACAGATCACCCTTGACCAAGTAATACCTGGCCGGTCATCTATAAAAAGAGGGCGCTCCACCGCCGTGCAACGCCCTATCGTTATTACCTCCGTATCCGAAGATGTTCAGGTGAGTTTTGTCTCGATGGTTTTCAGGGTTTCCATGGATTCATTCGCAATGGTTTTGCCGCCGGGAGAAAAATCGAATACTTCCAGCGAGACCCATTTATTGAATCCGAGGTCTTTTAAGGTCTGGAATGCTTTCACGTAGTCGTTGACAGCATTTCCGGTCCC
>DATFLS010000068.1:0-5298 GCA_035267465.1 bacterium | reverse complement strand
AACGTCCGGATCTCCGACAACCCCTGCTTCGATAAGTACAGCGTCATCGCCGCCGTCAACGTCGTCTTCCCGTGATCCACATGCCCGATCGTCCCCACGTTCACATGCGGCTTCGTCCGTTCAAATTTTTTCTTTGACATGACTCCCCCTGCCTTTTATCGAGGTCAATTTATGATGCTTTCCCGTGAATTTGTTCAACAATTTCATCTTTAATACTTTCGGGTACTTCCGCGTAATGTGAAAATTGCATGGTGAAGACGGCACGGCCCTGGGTGACGGATCGCAAATCGGTTGCGTACCCGAACATCTCTGAAAGCGGCACGTCCGCAAGGATCACCTGGGCATTGTTCCGTTGATCCATGCCGCGAATGTCACCGCGGCGCCCGGTGATATCACCCATGACGTCTCCCAGATACTCCTCCGGCACCACAACTTCGAGTTCCATCATCGGTTCCAGGAGTGCGGGTGACGCTTTTCGCACGGCGTCCTGCATGGCCATGGAACCGGCAACTTTGAATGCCATCTCTGATGAATCCACCTCATGATAGGAGCCATCATGCAACGTAACGACGACATCCTCAACCGGGTACCCGGCAATCGGACCGTTCCGCAGTGCTTCCTGCACACCTTTATCTACAGACGGAATATATTCTCTGGGAATCGCTCCGCCGACAATCTTGTTATTAAATTCATATCCGCCGCCGGCTTCGTTTGGCTCAACCGTCATAACTACGTGACCATACTGACCACGTCCGCCAGACTGTCGAATGAATTTGCCTTCGGATTCCACCTCTTTGGTGATCGATTCCCGATATGCCACCTGTGGCTGCCCGATATTGGCATTCACCTTGAATTCCCGCTGTAAACGATCGATGATCACCTCGAGGTGTAACTCTCCCATGCCAGAGATAATAGTCTGGCCGGTTTCTTCATCAGCCGAAATTTGAAACGTGGGATCTTCTTCGGCCAGTCGATGGAGAGCATCGGTCAGCTGGTGGGAATCTGCCCGGGTATCGGGCTCAATGGACACGGAAATTACCGGTTTCGGAAATTCCATCTCTTCCAGAATAATCGGATGCTCCTCATCGCACAGCGTATTTCCGGTAGAAGTGTTTTTTAACCCCACTGCGGCCGCGATATCACCGGCTTTCACAAACTCCAGCTCCTCGCGCTTATTGGCATGCATCTGGAGCAACCGGCCGAAGCGTTCTTTTTTGTCGGAATTCGGGTTATAAATATAGGATCCCGCGTTAATCTTGCCCGAATATACACGGAAAAAGGTGAGCCGCCCGACATAGGGATCGCTCATGACCTTGAATGCCAGTGCAGAGAATGGCTCACTGGAATCGGATTTTCGCTCTTCCTCTTCTCCGGTCTCGGGATTCACTCCTTTGATTGCCGGCACATCGATAGGTGAGGGTAGAAAATCCACCACCGCGTCGGTGAGATACTGGACACCTTTGTTCTTAAACGCAGAGCCGCACATTACCGGAGTCAGTGAGACGTCCAGGGTGGCCTTACGCAGCGCGCTTTTAATATCCCTGGGATCAATTTCTTCACCTTCCAGGTATTTCTCCATAAGCGTGTCATCATACATGGAGATCTCCTCGAGCAGATGGGTCCGGTATTCGTTTACCTGGTCCACCATGTCCTTCGGCACTTCGCCGTATTCAAAGTGTTCCCCGAGGGTTTGTTCATTATAAATAATACTCCGGTTGTATATCAGATCGACGATTCCGTTGAACATATCTCCGTCGCCAATCGGCAGAGCAATCGGAACGACGTTGGCCCCCAGTCGCTCCTTCATCATTTTAATCGCGTTGAAGAAATCAGCGCCGGTCCGGTCCATTTTATTCACGAACGCAATCCGGGGAATGTTGTATCTGTCGGCCTGGCGCCAGACGGTCTCCGATTGCGGCTCCACTCCCCCAACAGCACAAAATAAGGCGATGGCACCATCCAGGACCCGAAGCGACCGCTCCACTTCAACCGTGAAATCGACATGACCGGGAGTATCGATGATATTAATCCGGTAATCACGCCAGTAACAGGTCGTCGCCGCGGAGGTAATAGTGATCCCGCGCTCCTTCTCCTGCTCCATCCAGTCCATGGTCGCAGCGCCTTCATGGACTTCACCCATGCGGTGGACCCGACCCGTATAATAGAGAATTCGCTCGGTGGTGGTGGTTTTCCCCGCATCGATATGGGCCATTATACCGATGTTTCGCGTTCTCTCAAGTGTATCTGCTTTTTTAATTGCCACGGTATTCTATATCTCGTTTTCTTATCAATTTGCTAATTGCTGAATTTTTGTCCGGGCGCAACAGGCACTATTACCTGAAGTGCGCGAATGCTTTGTTGGCCTCTGCCATCCGATGGACGTCTTCTTTCTTTCGCACTGCCCCTCCTTCACCACGGGACGCCGCGATTAACTCTTCTGCCAGGTTCTCGGGCATACGATTACCAATTGTGTTCCGGCAGGAACTGAGGATCCAGCGCATGGCCAGCGCCTTTTTCCGTGCACGATCCACTTCGATAGGAACCTGATACGTCGCCCCGCCAATCCGCCGGGATTTGACCTCCAGAATGGGAGATGCATTATCGATCGCTTTCTCAAACACCTCGATTCCGCTATCACCGGTTTGTTCTTCAATTTTATCAATAGCAGTGTAGAAAATTTGCTCGGCCACACCCTTCTTGCCGGCGCCCATAATATTGTTGATGAATTTCGCTGCCAGTGTACTCTTGAACACCGGATCAGGAAGGATTTCCCGTTTCTCTGCTCGTTTTCTTCGTGCCATAGTATTACTTAAACCTTTTTATGGTTTTTTCGTCCCGTATCTTGACCGACTCGTCTTGCGATCTTCAACGCCAGCCGTATCCAGGGTTCCTCGGATAATGTGGTACCGCACGCCCGGAAGATCTTTGACCCGCCCTCCTTCGATCAACACAATTGAGTGCTCCTGCAGATTATGCCCTTCACCAGGGATATACGCTGTCACCTCCATCCCATTTGTCAGTCGCACACGGGTAACCTTCCGCAACGCCGAATTCGGCTTCTTCGGTGTCGTGGTATACACCCTGGTGCATACGCCCCGCTTCTGCGGGTTCCCTTTCAGGGCAGGCGCTGATTTTTTCTTCTCAACTTTTTCCCGGCCCTTGCGAACCAATTGGTTAATCGTCGGCATCTTTTCTCCCTATTTTTGTAACAGCCTCATAACTTAATTATATCCTTAATGCATGTCAACCCCGCGAGTCAAAAATTTTCATAGTAAAACTCTTTCCCTCAGCGATTTTGACTCGCGGGGTTGCCCTGTATGTTTTCCGATGTTATTCGGTTTTCACGGGTTCCGAAGTCTCGACAGAACCTTCGCCGCTCACCCCTTCCGGTGTTTCCGCTTCTTCTATCGGCAGCTTCTTCGCCAGACGTTCATCCACCAGAACGTCATTTTCGGATTTCACGATGATATCACGGTAACGCTTCTGACCTGTGCCCGCAGGGATCAGACGTCCCATGATCACGTTTTCTTTCAGTCCCCGCAGATAATCGATCTTGGCAGAAGTGGCCGCATCCGTGAGGACCCGGGTCGTCTCCTGAAATGAGGCGGCCGAAATGAAGCTCTCCGTATTCAGGGAGGCTCGGGTAATACCCAGCAGTAACGGCCTGAAGGTGGCGAGTCTTGCCTGGCGGGCCTTGGCAGCAGTACCGCCGTTCTCCGTGACTTCTTCGTTTATCTGTTCCAGTTTCTTCCGCCGGATCAGACGGCCTTTGCGTAAATCCGTCTCACCCGGATCTTCCACAACCACCCGGTTGCGAACCCGCTCGTTCTCTTCGAAGACCTCGTACTTGTTCACTCGGTCTTTTTCCAGGTACTGAGTATCGCCGGGATCATCAATGGCGATCTTCTGCATCATCTGGCGGACAATCACTTCGATGTGTTTGTCGTTAATCCGCACGCCCTGCAGACGGTACACTTCCTGAATTTCATTCACCAGGTACTCCTGCACTTTCCCCGGACCCAGGATTCGCAGAATATCATGCGGTGCCACTGCGCCGTCACAGAGCCGATCACCCGCGGAGACCAGGTCACCTTCATGCACAATCACGTGTTTACCGTAAGGGATCTTATAGCTGCGTTCTTCATCAGCACTCCCTTCAATAATGATTTCGCGCACTCCCCGGCGGATCTTGCCAAATCGCACCCGGCCGTCAATTTCGGTGACCACGGCCGGCTCTTTCGGTTTCCGCGCTTCAAACAGTTCGGCCACCCGGGGTAATCCTCCGGTGATGTCACGGGTCTTCCCGATCTCTTTGGCAATCTTCACCAGGGTATCACCCGATTCCACATATTGTCCATCCTTCACAACCAGGTTCGCCCCGACAGGCAAGATGATCCCCGGCGCAATCGTTTTGCCGGAATCATCAACAATTTCGATTCGCGGACTCAACGACCGATCCTTGGATTCTACGATCGTTGTTTGTTTCCGCCCCAGCTCATCTGTTTCTTCACTGTAGGTGACATCGTCAATCAGATCCACAAATCTGACATGCCCGCTCTTTCTTGCCAGAATCACATCACTGTAGGGATCCCAGGTGAAGAGCGTCTGAGCTTTCTCCACTTCCTCTCCATCTTCAACCAGCACCTTGGAACCGTACGGAACATTATAATGGGCCAGTTCTCTGTTATTTTCATCGATGATATCGATCCGGGCATTCCGCACCAGACAGATCTTCTGTTTATCTTCACGCACCGACAGTTCCATGTTCTCCGAGAAGCGAACGATTCCGGCATGCTTGGTATGCATTTCGGATGTTTCCACGATCCGGCTGGCGGTTCCACCGATATGGAACGTCCGGAGGGTCAACTGGGTGCCGGGCTCGCCGATACTCTGGGCGGCGATAATGCCCACCGCTTCACCGACATTCACGACCTTGCTGGTCGCCATATGACGGCCATAGCATTTCACACAGACACCTCGGCGTGTTTCGCAGGTCAGCACCGAACGGATACGGATCGATTCCAGCGGGGTCTCACCGATTTCCCGCGCCACCTTTTCATCGATCATTTCCCCGGACTCCACAATGATCTCATCGGTGATGGGATTATAGATATCATCCAGTGCAAATCGGCCCACAATACGATCTTCCAGAGGCTCGATAATTTCTTCGCCCTCCTTCAAGGCGGAAATTTCGATACCATTGATCGTCCCGCAATCTTCTTCCGTGACCACCACATCCTGGGAGACATCCACCAGACGACGGGTCAGATATCCGGCATCGGCCGTCTTCAGTGCCGT
>DATFLS010000067.1:0-2502 GCA_035267465.1 bacterium | reverse complement strand
CCTTCATACAGCCTTACGCTGAAAATGCAAAAGAGCCGCACATCACCCGCCCCTCCCAACCGGGTACATAAGTACATAGGTACATAAGGTCGGGAAGAGGTCGGTGTTCGTTCTCGATCAGCACACCGTGCATGATCCTCGACTGATGGAAACGGACCGCTTGCATTCCTCTGCCCTCGTATATACTTAGGTACCTATGTACCCTATGTACCTATCTACCGGCTGGTGGGTTGCAGGGGGCAATCCATGTGCTCTTTTCTCTGAAGTATTCAGGATTAAGTTTCCAGCCGCTGATTGTCCGCCAACAGCTGCTTACGGAGCTGCTGGTAATCGACCTCCTGCACTGTGCATTGCTCATCGATGGCATGGGCGGCAGCGGTGGCGGCAGTCTGCCCCAGGATCATGAATACCGGTTCCATACGGATAGACCCATAGGCGATGTGGGAACTGGAGACACAGACCGGTACCAGCAGGTTCGTGCATTCGTCCTGTTTCGGAATCAGCGCATCGTAATCAATCTGATACGGCTCCGGCGGATGCACACCGATATCCCCCTCGTTCTGCACGTATCCTTCCGGTGTCACATAACGCTGAACGTTGTGTGAATCCATGGTATAGGAACCCATTCCAACCGGTGTCGGGACCACTCGTCTCCCTATTACCTCGTGTTCGGTCATCACCGACTGCCCGGTCATCCGTCTGGCTTCCCGGACATATAGCTGGTGCGGCCAGTGATCGTTGTCCGTGAATTCGTCTCCGGCCAGGCCCCAGCGCTTCATCTCGTTCTGCACGTCATCGGGCACCCGGGGATCATTGGCCAGGAAGTACATCAGCCCCTTTTGGTAGGTTGCATGCTCTGTGATAATCTCCTTCCGCCGGGCATAGGACGCCTCCGGATAGTCATAGTTCATCCCGATGTTATCGGTGCTGAACGGACCGTGATTATTGGTGTCGGTCTTCCGGTTCGGGATGGGATCGAACTTCTGAAAGGTCTCCCGCCAGCCGGTCTCGTACACCCGCAGCAGCAGCGCATATTGGAACGAATCATAGCTGTCCGGCATGGGAAACGGCACCCGGTTCTCCGGAAGATCCGTGAGACACATCCGGAAGCAATAGGCCTGCACCTTGTTATCACCCGAGCCCTTTGCACCGGGCGGGGCGTCCGAGATCCGCGGCAGCAATCCACTAACAGGAATTCCGGGGGTGATATAGGGATCCACCGGCTGCCGGAAGTGATGACCGTGATGAAACACGCCAGTCTGCACGCCGTTCCAGGTTTCGCCGTACACACTGTTTGCCTCCCGCCCCACCTGGTAACTCACCCCGGCGGCCGCCATCAGATCCCCCTCGTAGGTGGCATCAATGAATTCTCTGCCCAGGTAAGTATTGCCACTGAGCATCCGGATGGCGGTGATCCGGCCGTCCTGTTTCCGCACCCCGTTCCGACGATCCAGCCATTCGTCCCGGTGCACTTCAATAGAGTGCTCTGCCACCAGATCCTCGTACACCTGTTCCGCAGCGTGGGGTTCGAAAATCCACATGGTCCGCTGATCGCCGTCGATAGCCGCCGTACCCTGCCCCCGGTTTCCGTATTCGGACCGCTCCTGCCACTGCCAGGCCTCCGGCTGCTGATAGTGCAGGTACATCCGATGATAGAACTCCCGGGACAATCCCCCGATCACCGCCTTGTTTCCCACGTCCGTCCAGCCCAACCCGCCCGATGACATGCCGCCCAGGTGCCTATCGGGACATACCATTAGCACAGATTTGCCCATCCTGACCACCTGCACCGCCGCTATGACGCCGGCCGAGGTGCCGCCATAGACGATCACATCCACTTCACTGGAACGCTGAGTCGCTTCCTTCCTGGAACAGGTGACAAGAAACAAGATATTGAAAGCCGCCATACCAGCACCGAAGTGCTGCAAAAACTGTCGCCGATTCATACACGACCCCTTCAACTGGGCCAATCGATTGACTGTCGAACTCGAGAGATGTGTGGGCGCTACTGGATTCGAACCAGTGACCCCTGCCTTGTAAGGGCAGTGCTCTGAACCAGCTGAGCTAAGCGCCCGAATATGAACCGAAGGTAAGATAGATGATTCTCTGGTACAAAACAATGAGAAACATACAAGGGAGCCTGCCATGACAGACTCCCTTCGACCAGATTTCTGCCGAATCTTCCCGATCAGGCGGCGACTTCTGCCTCTTCCACCTCTTTGGGTTCCAGTGCCAGATCCACCACATCGGCCATCTCTTTCACGAAATGGAAGGTCATCTCTTCTTTCACCAGGTCGGGCACTTCTTCCAGGTCTTTCTGGTTTCGTTCCGGCAGAATGATGGTCCGCAATCCACTGCGATGCGCCGCCACCACCTTTTCTTTGATTCCGCCAACCGGCAGCACATTGCCCCGCAGGGTCAGTTCACCGGTCATGCCCAGGTTATTTTTCACCATCCGGCCGGTGAACAGAGAGACAATCGCTGTCAGCATGGTGACTCCCG
>DATFLS010000066.1:0-2511 GCA_035267465.1 bacterium | reverse complement strand
CCCATTCCCGGGCAAGGTTGTAATAATCGGCGATGATCTGCTTGGCATACGGATGAAAAGCCGTCTCCCCCCACCCGAAGTCAAACCAGAGAAAATCCGGCCGATAGCGATCCCGGATCTCCTCCCACCGTGCTTTCCAGTCCCGGAGCCACTCTTCGGCGGGGTGCTCCTGATCCGGATGAGGCGTGGAATAGAGGCCCGAAAATTGAGGATCGCAGGTATCATAGTTGTCCGCACAAGTGTAGTAATACCAGTTGTGCGCCCGGTGATAGGAGGGCGCGTATTTCATTCCCCGGTCACGTACGGCCTGCTCCAGCTCTCCAATGATGTCGCGATGCGGGCCTTTGTCCATGGCATCCCACTCGGTCAAATCGCTGTCCCACATGGCGAAGCCGTCATGATGTTCGGCCGTGGGAACCACGTACCGGGCCCCGGCTTGATGAAATACGTCCGCCCACTCCTCCGGATCCCAGTTCTCAGCGGTGAACTCCGGGATGAAATCCTTATATCCGAACTCCGATGGGTGTCCATAATTTTCCACGTGGTATTGAAAGATATCCGATCCCTCCCGGTACATATGGCGGGGATACCACTCACTCTCATACGCCGGCACGGAATACACGCCCCAGTGAATGAAAATCCCGAACTTCGCGTCATCAAACCAATCCGGCACCTGATGCTGCTTCAGGGACTCCCAGGTGGGTTCATACCGTTGTTTGACTTCCGGTCCGTCACAGCCGGAAATGAGCGAACCGGCCAGCAGCACCAAAACGAGAATTCCGGTGAAATAACGGGTTAATTTGGTTGACATTTCTGCTCCCTCCGGGCACCCCACACACAGTCAATATCCCAGCAACGATAACAACTAGGTTTAGGACTCCTCATCCCGTTATAGGCGCTGGTACTGGCAAACATCAATGGAGAACATATCCCGGCTTTTGTGTTTGTAACTCTCGATGAATGTAGTCTGTACTCGATATTTCAAGAAAGGTTACTGCTTTGTGAATTCATACACATTGCAAAGCACGGCCGCACACTACCATAATTCTTCCATCTGGAGCTTCACGACAGAGTCGATATCATCCGGCGCTGGGCGAGGCAGTGAAACAGTGACACCGGCCCCGGACTGATCAAATTCCAGTGTCTGCCCGCCTTCTGCCGTCAGCAATGACACTGCGGCAATTTCCTGCTGTATGGCGGGGAGCCTTAACTGCCCATTTCCCGGCCAATCGAATACATGGGCATATAACACGTCGGCTTTCTTGGTATACCGTCCCCAGTCAGGTTGTTCAAACGGGCTGGCCGTGGTTTCGTAAATAGATTCGGCGTTCACGTCCATCCAGGCACCGATTTCTTGCAATCGCTGTACACTCTCAGCCGGAATGGTCCCGTCGGCTTTCGGTCCAACATTCAGCAGATAATTCCCGCCCTTGGAGGCGATATCCACCAGATTATGGATGAGGGTCTCGGTGGACTTCCAATTATCGTCATAAGATTTGTAGCCCCAGGTATCGTTCATGGTCATGCAGGTTTCCCAGTTCACGCCCGACAGACCGGTATCGGGTATTTCCTGTTCGGGTGTCCCGAAGTCGCCGGCATAGCCTTCACCTCTGTCCATTCCCTGCATGCCCTGTCGACCGGTTCCAATCCGGTTATTCACAACGAGATCCTCTTTCAATGTTCGGATATAATTATACAATTCAATCCCGTCTTCCCGGGTCCACCAATCGGTCCATTCGCCGTCAAACCAGAGTACACCGGGGTCGAACCGGGTAATCAATTCTTTCAATTGCTCTTTCATATATCGTACAAAATCATGCTTTTGATCTGCATAGATCTTATTTCTCGCGTGCCCTGCTCGCGGATTTTCCGCTTCCGGATCCACGTACTGGGCCGGATGATGCCAGTCCAGAATGGAATGATAGAAGCACATCTCGATGCCCTGCTGTTCGCACTCTCTGGTTAACTCGGCCAGGATATCCTTCTGATAGGGAGTGAGATCCACCACATCGTAATCCGACACCTCGGAATCCCAGAGAGCGAAACCGTCGTGATGTTTGGAAGTGATAACGATGTACTTCATCCCTGCTTCCTTGGCCAACCGCACCCATTCGGCGGCGTTAAATTTGGTCGGATTGAATTGATCGGCCAGCTTCTCATATTCCTTCACCGGGATATTGGCGCTCGCCATGATCCATTCACCGATGCCGGGAATTTGTTCGCCAGTCCACACCCCGGCAGGTACGGCGTATAATCCCCAATGGATAAACAGACCGAACCGGGCTTCCCGCCACCAATCCATGCGCATATCACGTTCCAGTTTGGTCTCATGGAGGTAATTCCGCTGGGCAGGTTGTTCTGCCGAGACTGAGTTCCTCACCCCCGAACCTGTAATCATCAACCCCACCAGCAGCAATATTAACAAATATCTTCCTCCTCTGTTCTTTGAAAAATATCTTCGCATAGCTCTCACTCCTTCTGTTGGTTCAAGGTGCTTTTATTTTGATGTTA
>DATFLS010000065.1:0-4761 GCA_035267465.1 bacterium | reverse complement strand
AACTGGGCGATCAGGTCCGGGCCCAGGCGCCGCCGGATCGTTACGAGCAACGACGGGTCACAGCACTGCCGATAACAGTAGTCCGGATACCCCAGAAAATATTGCAAATAGGGATTCTCCCGGATCTCCTGCACCGTCTCTGTATCCGTCACCCCTTTCATCTGTTGAATAAGCACCGCCCCGATGGCGATGCGCGGAGCCAGGGCCGGACGCCCCTGGGTGGCCGAAAAACACTGGGCATACTGGGTGCCCAACTCCTCCCACGGCATCCGCTGGGCTAACTGCACCCACTGAATGGAGGGATCCAGGCGCCCGGAAAAGGGCAACACGAAATCATACACGTCAATTTGGTGGGGATTGTCGGTCGGGACCATGAGGCATTCCTTGTCTGCAAGGGTTTCTGCTGAAATGTACCAAAAGGTATGCATTTTTGCCCAATAATACAAGCGATAATTAACTGTATTATCAATATGTTATGACTTTTTCAGTAAGCCCTACTTAAATGAACCCTTTTGTGTTTACTTTTTTCGGGTGAATGATTATACTGAACAAGACAAAACCGGTCGCCTTTCAGAGAAACAGAGGTGTCCACCCAAGTCAAGGGAGGTCAATCATGCAATCTTATAAATGTTTGCCTATCATTCTATTAATTTCTACCCTCATCCTGGCTCCATCTGCGGACGGGCATATCGAGGGGCTCCTTTTCCAGGAACATCCCCCCAAAACCACCGCCGGTATTCTCCTGCAGTCTGGCAGATATCAAATCAATAACAATAATGTCGCCCTGTCAATCAATTCGTTCGCTGAGTATGCTCTCTCATCCAACTTATCAGTTGGGGTCGGACTGCCATTGGGTCAGTACCAGGATCAGTTCCAGCTCTCCGACGCGGTGGTGGCTGTGAAGAGTGCCCTGCCCCTGCAAACCTTTACTGCAGTTCCAATGATACTATTCGAGGTTCCCACTGGTATGGAGCCTATGACATCGGGCCATACTGAGATCGTCCCGGCACTGTTTCTGGAGAAGAAAATCCCGGATATTCACCTGTACGGGTCGATTAAAGGCCGGGCGGAAGTCGGCGAGTCAGACGATGAACATGGTCATTTGAATGTGCTGGCTCCGCATGCGACTGATGAACTGGCGGGAGATGCCGGCATCTCCTATTGGGTGGCCGATCACATCGGCCTCGACGCCCGGATTAACGGATACTACGAAGATTTCGAATCCTTCCATCCGGGAGTGGAAGTCGGCGTGGTCTATCAGAACACCACCCGGCAGGGTACGACAGTGAAAGCCAGTCTCGGCTATTATACGATTTCCTCAGGAGTCCGCGAAGGGAGCGGCCTGGGGTTCTCATTCTATATCGCGCCGTAAGTAACATAGAAGACGTGGCAAGTGTTGAATAACGGATGACAGTTCGAACCAGGATACCTCGGATTATTCCTCGAACATCTGCTCCACCGGCACAATCTCCACGGCTTCTTCCCGGATGTTCAATGGGTATTCCATGATCAGTTTGTCCTCATCCAGGATTTCATCCGGTTTGGGCGAGGAATATTCGATGGGACTGATTTGATCGGATATCAGGGCCTGTTTAAATTCCCCCGCATTTTCGGTGACCACGGCGATCTTGAGGTTCTCGAACCGGAGGTACTTCCTGACGGCCCGGTTCACTTCTTCCCGGGAGAGATCAGGAATGATGGTCCGCAGGTTGTCCAGATGGCTGCCATCAATCCCATAGAAAGTGTCATCGAGTGCGTAACCCAGCCGCGCCATGGTTGTGGGCGCGTAATGCAGCACATACTTGCCGAAGAACTGTTGTGTGAGGTTGAAGTCTTCCTCCGATAACCCATGTTCCACCAGATACTGCAGCTCCCGGATGGCAGCCCGCAGTGCGAAATGCCGGGTTTCGTTGGGCACCGGCCGGATCCAGATTTCGAAGACCTGCTGCCGCAGCGAAACATTCTGGGGCGGTTTGGTCCGGCTGCCCCCGCCGGGATAGCGTTCGATATAGGAATAATCTCCGTAATTAAGTCCCCGGTCATCTCTGATCACCTGGAACAGATGGCTGTTGGTTTGCCGGTGTTCGCCAAACCAGGAGTTCGCCAGGGCCAGTGCGTACCACTCCCTGCTCCCGCGCAATATATCTATGGGAAACCCAATACTGATAGCCGTAGCGTTGGCATCCTTTTCCACAATAAACACTTGCCTGCCACGGATGGGTTCCGGCCGAGGGACCGGAGGTGTACTTACCTCCCCATCAGGCAATTCAGCGAGATCATCTCGCAGCCGTATCACCAGAGATCCCTGATATCCTCCACCCAGGCCGATCACCACATTCTCCCTGGTAAAGTGTTGCCGGTAGAACTGCCGCACATCTTCCAGCGTGATACTCTGCACGCTCTTCACCGTGCCGTACGGAACATGCCCGTACGGAGTGCCCCGGTATATGAACTGATACAGGGCGGCTTTGCCGAGTTCCTCATCACTGGAATAGCGCAGGAGATTCTCCAGATAATTCCGGGTCTGTTTCTTGATGCGGTTCAGATCGTCCTGCTTAAACGCCGGGTGTAAGACGGCGTCGGTGAGTAAATCGTAATAGTCGTCCAGATGATCCCTATGCACCCGCCCCGCAATGACAGTCTGTTCGATATGGCACTGCGATTGATAGTCGGCTGCCAGGGGATACAGCGCATCCACGATCTCCTCATAGTCGCGCGATTCGGTGGATCCTTCCGTCAGCATCGCGGCCGTGATGTATGCCAGGCCCTCCTTTCCCATTGGATCGTCCTGGGAGCCCACTTTGAACCAGAGCCGGAAAGAGACGGTCGGATCGTTCTCGACGGGTAGCAACACGGTGGATTGATCAGACACGGTTGTTCCTCCACAATCTATCAAATTCAAGAGTACAAACCCGATGAAGCACTTGCGCAGAATGGCTGTCACTGTTGTGCTCCTCTGAGTGTGATCACGTTCCGTGTCTGTTCGGTGAAATACTTCCGCGCGACGTCACGGAGATCCTCCGGGGTGATTTTCTGCATCTGCTGGAAATACACATCAACCACTCCCACTCCTCCGGACAGCGCCACGTACCGGGCCAGATTATTGGCCACTTTGGCAGGCGTATCCAGATCCATCAGGAATCCATAGGTCACCCGGCTCTTCAATTCCTCCAGCTCGTCCGAATCCACCAGGTTGGTTTTGTAATGTTTTAGGGTCTCATAGATGAGATCCCGGACGTACCCGATGTCCTCCTCGGACCGGATCATACTCAGGATGTGCAGCAACCCGGGATCCCGGTTCTTCTGGAACATGGCGGTAATGAACTCGACCTTCTGCTCCTGAATCACCAGTCGTTTATACACTTCACTGTTCTCCCCGAATGCCAGTTCTCCAATGATCTCCAGGGCGGCAAAGTCTTTTCTCTCCGCATCAAACTCCGGGCCTTTATAGGCGACGTCGAGGAGAGGCAATGTCCGGCCGGTATACCGAACGGCTTTTGACCGTGCTCCATCCTGGGGCGGCTCTGTCTGTATCCGGGGAGGGACGTAACCCGGATTCCAGTCCCCGTAATATTGCTGAATCACCGCGGAGGTTTGTCCCGTCCGGATGTCGCCCACGATCATCAGTATCACGTTCTCCGGCCGGTAGTATCTCTGGAAAAAGGACCGGCTGTAATTGTACATCGTCGGCATGGCCTTGATATCCTCCTCAAATCCCATGGTGGTGTGCTTGTATGTATGCTTGTCAAACGCCAGGTCGTGAATTTCCTCGAACAGCACAGACCAGGGATTCGTCCGGCCTTTTCGGTATTCACCGTATACTGCGCCGGTTTCCGTTTGAAATTCACGCTCGCCGTACTGCAGATTTTTGAACCGATCACTCTCCAGCATGGCCACCCGATCCAGATCGCCCGGGGTAAGGGTCAGATGATAACAGGTGTAATCATCGGTGGTATAGGCGCTGCCATCCGCGCCAAGTCTGGTCACCATTTGGTCGTAGACATCCCCGGGAAAGTTTTCAGTGCCCCGGAACATCATGTGCTCAAAGAGATGCGCGAATCCGGAATGCCCGGGTTCATATTCGTCACGACTCCCGGTCCTCACCACACTGAAATAGGACACCAGACCGGGTGTGTCCATGGGAATCAAAATATATTTCAATCCGTTCTCCAGGGTCTGGGTCTGATACGTATACGGGAATACTTCCGCTGCAGACTCGGTCGCCATAAATACTCCTACAGTTATAATTACCATCAGACTTCCAATGATTCGAGGCATGATAGATCTCTCCCTTGGTTCTCGGCAGATAACGAGTACCCACCGGATTCGCCGGGGCAGGGAAGTTCCCTTCCGGCTGTTGTTTCCCCGTCATTCCGGGCTCGACGGAGCATATAATACTTCCTCAGTGCGGGATCTCCGACCATGGTATAATCAACAGGTGGGGATCGCAATTGTTTCGTTTCATAGCGTGCAAAGTGGTCATCCCCTGATTCCCAGAGATTCCATCGCAGGGCTTCGTGATCTTGTGTATACGTTCGAACCTTCTCTATGTCTGCTTCACTGTTCTCACCTGTGTACAACCTTTCATTACAATCGTACAAATGTTCTGTAGCTGTGAAGTAATGCACTGGAGCAATGCGGTGATGTTCTGCAGCGTTGGAGCCAATTCCGGTGCTCCGGAGCGCTTACCTCCGGAAATTAATGGTGTCATCCCCGGCCGCCTGTCCTCCGGGATCATCTGCCGTGAAATGGTCACCAGGT
>DATFLS010000064.1:0-6559 GCA_035267465.1 bacterium | reverse complement strand
AGCATGGGGAACTTCTGAAGGACCGGGGTATTTTATACGCCCCGGATTATGTTATCAACGCCGGCGGCTTAATTAATGTGGCCAATGAAATTGAAGGGTATCACCGGGAGCGCGCTCTGAAGCAGGCCCGGGGGATTTATGATGTGTTGCTGGATGTGTTTCGTATCGCCAGCGAACAGGACATCCCGACCTACGAAGCTTCCAACCGGCTGGCAGAGCAGCGGATCAAGCGGATCGCACATCTGAAAGATTTCTACACGTCCCGGGCGCAGCCTGCCTGGCGGCTTAATATCTAGGACACGGGAAGGGCAATGAATTGTGGACAGAACGGCATGCCTTGCGGTCAATGGCTCCCTGCATTCATCATTGGAAATATGTTCCTTAGACGGTCGGGAGCTAGACCAACATCATTCAGAGAGAACACACAACCTGAGTAAATAAGTAAGCCATTGAAAAGCGAGGAGAGTCATGGCTATCAGTGTCGACGAAGCGCTTCAATATCATGCACAGAAACGCAAAGGAAAAATTGAGGTCAGGGCCACCAAGCCGTGTACGACGCAGCGAGATCTCTCCCTGGCCTACACCCCGGGAGTGGCTGAGCCGTGCCGCGTGATCCACAAGGATCCGGAAAAGGTGTTCGAGTACACGGCCAGGGGAAACCTGGTGGCGGTCGTATCGAACGGGACAGCTGTGCTGGGTTTGGGCAATATCGGCGCTGCTGCCGGTAAGCCGGTGATGGAGGGCAAAGGTGTACTCTTCAAGCGGTTTGCGGATATCGATGTGTTTGATCTGGAACTGGACACCACCGATGTGGACGAGCTTTGCCGGACCGTCGAAATACTGGAACCGACCTTCGGAGGGATTAACCTGGAAGATATTAAGGCCCCGGAATGCTTCGAAATTGAGGAACGGCTCAAGAAGTCAATGAATATTCCGGTGTTCCACGATGATCAGCACGGGACGGCGATCATTTCCGCCGCGGCGCTCTTGAATGCACTGGAGTTGAACGGCAAGGATATCAAAGATGTCCGGATTGTGCTGAATGGGGCGGGGGCGTCTGCTATCGCTTGTGCGAAGCATTATATCGCCCTCGGCGCGCAGCTGGAACACGTGACAATGTGCGACAGTAAAGGGGTGATTCACACAGGACGGCAGGAGAACATGAATAAGTACAAGGAATATTTCGCTTCGGAGACGGAAGCCCGGACGCTCGAGGATGCCATGAAGGGGGCCGATGTCTTTGTGGGTTTATCCGTGGGCGGGATCGTTTCCCAGCAGATGGTGAAATCGATGGCGGACGATCCGGTGATCTTTGCTCTGGCAAACCCGGACCCCGAGATCACCTATCCCGATGCGACAGCGGCGCGTTCAGACGTCATTATGGGCACCGGCCGTTCGGATTATCCGAATCAGGTGAATAACGTGCTCGGATTCCCGTTTATTTTTCGGGGCGCACTGGATGTGCGGGCCACGGCGATTAACGAAGAAATGAAAGTGGCCGCCACCAGAGCCCTGGCAGATCTGGCCAAACAGGATGTGCCCGATTCCGTGGCCAAGGCCTATGGCGTGGAATATTTTCAATTCGGCAGGGAGTATCTTATTCCGAAACCGTTCGATCCGCGCGTGTTGATCTGGGAGGCCAGCGCAGTGGCGGAAACCGCCATGAAAACAGGCGTCGCAAGGATCCGGCTGGACATTGACAAATACAAGGAAGAACTGGAGGCCCGGCTGGGACGCAGTAAGGAAGTCATGCGGATTATGCTGAATAAAGCACGGAAGAGTCCCAAACGGATTGTCTATCCCGAAGGCGATCATGAGAAAATCCTCCGGGCGACCCAGATCATCCGGGAGGAGAAAATTGCCACTCCCATCCTGCTCGGAAATCCCGAGATTATCCGGCAGCGTGCCGAAGAATTGAATGTGGATCTGGACGATGTGGAAATTGTGGATCAGTTCAACTTCGACCGGTTTGAAGAGTACGTCGAGGAGTACTATCGACTGCGCCAGCGCAAGGGCGTCAACCTGTACCAGGCGGAACGCGATATGAGGCGCCGGAATTACTTCGGCGCAATGATGGTCCACATGGGAGATGCCGACGGACTGGTTTCGGGGGTCACCCGGCAGTATCCGGATACCATCCGACCGGCGCTCCAGATTATCCGGACCCGGGAAGATGTGAATCATGTGGCCGGATTGTATGTGCTGGTTTTTGAGAATGATATCAAGTTCATGGCCGATACCACCGTCAATATCGAGACCACGCCGGAAATTCTGGCGGAAATCGCCTTGCTGACGGCTGAAGAAGCCAAGAAATGGGATGTGGAACCGCGGGTGGCCATGCTGTCGTTCTCCAACTTCGGGAGTGTCCCCCATCAGCTGGCAAAGAAAGTCGAAGATGCGACGAAACTGGTGAAACAGAAAGTCCCGACCCTGATGATCGACGGAGAGATGAATGCGGATCTGGCCGTGGAACCGTCCATCATCCGGGAGAACTACCCCTTCTCCACCTTGAATACCTCGGCCAACGTACTTATTTGTCCGGATTTGCAATCAGGTAACATTACCTATAAATTACTCCAGAGATTAGGTGGAGCAGCGGCAATCGGCCCTATTCTGATGGGAATGAAAAAACCGGTGCATTTATTGCAGATCGGGAGTAGTGAGGTGAATGACGTGGTGAATATGACGGCAATTGCGGTGGTTGATGCCCATCAGCCTATCCGGCGTCTCTGATATCCTATACCGCAGAGCTGTACCTCTGGCAAAGCGGTGGAAAGCGGCGTTCTCTTCTATCCGGGAGCGCCGCTTTCGCACATGTTCTCTTCTCTTGCCGACAATCCTGCCGACAGAATGGTTTATCAAAAATGATAATGGGGCATGTCTCGACCCGACTTTTAAATCAGCCGGCTGGGTGTGAAAAATTCCTGGCGGGTTGTTGAAATCCGCAACATGAAAAAATTCTTACATTCAATCACCTGTTGAAATATTTAACAATTGAAGTTATAGAATAGCGAAACCTGGATATTTGTGTATTTCGATATCCGTTACTGTGCTCCTGAAGAATGCCTGCCGATTTTCCTGTATATAGGAACTTCCGGATAGCGTTGCCTCTTCGGGAACCTCCTCATAACCAAGCCTGGTCGGGACTGACAGCAGGACAGAATAACGCTGGCATATAATTTGAAGCAGAATAGAAGATTTCAATCAAACTGGAATGATAATCCAGCAGGGAGTGCAGGAGAGAGTTGCATGAAAGTGTTGAAACTGCCGAAGGAAAATCGTGAAAAGTTTGCCCGCGCCTTGCAATATTTTGGCGATGTGCATATACCCGTGGCGCGAGGGAAGGAGAGTTTTGTCTTCAAGAAAATGAGCGATCCGGCTGATATCGCATGGGAGTATCTCCGGACAATCGCTCCGCCCAAAAAATATATCCTCCCCTCCAGGGAAGCTCTGCTGCGATATGATGAGACGGCCGGGTATGAAGCAGTGGAGCCCGGGTATGACCGGACGCAAATACTGTTTGGTCTCCATCCGTGCGATATTCACGGATTAAGCATCATGGATATGGTGTACGACGGAGAGTACAACGATACCTATTACTTTCAGCGACGCAAGGACATTGCTGTAATTGGCCTGAGTTGTACTCCGGATGACAAATGTTTTTGCCGATCCATGGGAACGGATTCGGTGGATAGTGGATACGACCTCTTCCTGTCGGAATTAGAGGAGAGCTATATGATTGCCGTCGGGACCGGGTTTGGAGATCAGATGGTGAGCCATACCCGGCACCTGCTTCATGAATCAACCGGCGAAGATCGCAAAGAATATCTTCAGCGGCGCAATGAGCGCAAAGATCAATTTCAGATTGAGCTGGATACGTCGGATTTGCCTTATATCCTGGATTTGGAGAAAGGCAGCGAAGTGTGGGATGACATCGGAGCGCAGTGCCTGGTGTGTGGTTCGTGTAGTATGGTCTGTCCGACATGTTCCTGTTTTAATATGTATGATCGGCAAAATCTGGACGGAGTATCCGGGGAGCGATTTCGGGAATGGGATTCCTGCCTGTTCAAAAACTATACCCGTGTGGCAGGCGGAGAGACGTTCCGGGACACCCGGGCTGATCGCGTCAAAAATCGCTATGTGCATAAGCAGGGACATTTTGTGGAGGAATACGGCAGACCCGGTTGTGTGGGATGCGGACGATGCATTGATGCCTGTCCCGCCGGCATAAATGTGGTGGAAGTATTTCAACGATTACGAGGAGTTGTTGCCTGAGGAGGATGGAATGTTACGATCGAACATATATGAATTTCAAAGTAAAGCACACGAAGAAAACCCGTATTTCCCTAAACTGGCGCGGATTGTGCGACGGGTTCCGATGGTCGAAGACAACCATCTGTTTCTGGTACGATTTGATAATCCGGCCGATGACGAGCAGTTTGACTATATTCCGGGCCAATTTATGGAGATATCCGTCATCGGGACCGGTGAGTGCCCGATTTCGCTGAGTTCCACCCCCACCCGGAAAGGGATGCTGGAGTTCTGTGTCCGGCGTATGGGGCGGGTGACAAATGCCCTCTACCAGTTACGGGATAATGACGTCATTGGAATACGCGGTCCCTACGGAAACGGCTTCCCGGTGCATGAGATGGAAGGCTCGAATCTGCTGCTTATCGCCGGCGGACTGGGCATGGCTCCACTCCGGTCGATGCTGAATTATGCGCTTGATAATCGCCGGAAGTATGAACGATTGATTCTCATGTACGGAAGCAAGTATCCCGAAGATATTCTCTTCCGGGATGAGTTAGAATCTCTGCGAGGCAGGCAGGATATCGATTGTATGTTAACCGTGGAACAGTCGTACTCCCTCCCGGATGCCAAACCCTGGGGCGGCCGGATCGGAATGGTCACGGATTTATTTAAGGATATCCGGGATCTGGATCCGGAAAATACCTATGCTATCGCCTGCGGGCCCCCGATTTTTTATAAATATGTCATCGATAAGCTGATCGAGCGGCACTTCCCAAAAGACAGAATATTGATATCACTGGAACGCCGGATGGAGTGCGGTATCGGCAAGTGCGGACACTGTGGAATCGGGTATAAATATACCTGTATCGACGGTCCGGTGTTTACTTACTGGGATGCTCTCAACTTACCGGAAATGATTGCCTGAGGGAGGAATACGAGAGATGGACAAACCCCGTGTTGGTATATATGGTTTAACCTCATGCGCCGGCGATCAACTGGCCATTTTGAACTGTGAAGATGAACTCATCAAACTGGCGTCACTGCTGGACATCCGATCCTGGGTGATGGCGCAATCGAACAACGACGAAGAGACCGCTCTCGATATCGCGTTCGTAGAAGGAGTGATCGGATCCGAGAAGGATCTGGAGACCCTGCAGCAGGTGCGGAGCAGAGCTGAACTCCTGGTGGCAATCGGGACGTGTGCCGTGTGGGGAGGAGTCTCCGCAATGAAGAACAACCTCAGCCGGGAGCGGATGCGCGAAATGGTGTATGGCGACAGAGCGGAACACATTGATATCCGGGAAGCGTTACCCGTCAAGGCTGCTGTTGATGTGGAGTATGAACTCCCCGGTTGTCCGATCGAGAAAGAGCAGTTCTTAACGCTGGTCGGGTCGCTGCTGCACGGCGATTTACCCGAATTTCCGGAATCCACCGTCTGCAGCGAATGCAAAATGAAGGAGAACGAGTGCCTGTTGGTGCACCGGCATGAGGCCTGTTGCGGTCCGTTGACCAAAGCCGGCTGCGGCGCCCGGTGTCCCACTTTGAACGTCCCCTGTCTGGGATGTCATGGTCCTATCGAAGAAGCGCACTATAATGCCAATTTCCGGGCACTGCGTTCGCATCAGATTTCCAAGGATGACATCATGAAGAAGATGGGAGTGTTTGCTTCTCCCGCCTGGATGCCGAATGTATTAGTCGAGGCCGAATCGTTGGAAAAGGAGCAGGAATATGCCCAAGAAGATTAATCAGGCAATAGATATACCGCATCTCGGTCGCGTTGAGGGCCACGGCGGCATACACGTCGAGATAAGCGACGGTGAGATCTCGAAAGTTGATATGGCTATCTATGAAGGCTCTCGTTACTACGAGGTGTTGATTGTAGGAAAGCATTTTGCGGAAGTGCCTCAAATTGTATCCCGGGTGTGTGCCATCTGCTCAGCCGACCACACGCTGGCGTCGCAGATGGCGGTTGAAGATGCCATGGGCATCAAGATCACACCCCGAACGCGGCTCATGCGCGGACTATTACTCCATGGATCGATGGTGGAAAGCCACGCCCTGCATGTGTTCGCGCTGGCCCTGCCCGATTTGCTGGGCTACCCGAGTCTGCTGACAATGGTCGACGATTATCCGGAGGCGGCCGCCATGGGGTTGTGACTGAAGAAGCTGGGCAATACCATGCAGGAAACCATCGGCGGACGTGCCATCCATCCGGTGAATGCCGTGGTCGGCGGATTCGGAAAATCTCCGTCCAGAGAGACACTGGAATCACTTGCCCGGAAGATGCAAACGGGTCTGGATAATGCAA